>DASWGX010000210.1:0-8187 GCA_036393455.1 Polyangiaceae bacterium | reverse complement strand
GCTCCGCGGAGGCCGCCGGAAACGGGGCATCACGAGCCGGGGCGGTGCCGGAAAAACCCTCTGCGCGCGCCGGCGGCGAACCCCCCAAGGCGAGCGGACGCGGGGCGAGCGGAAAGGTCGAGAGCAGCCGGCTCGCCCTGGGAGACACACAGGCGATCGAGCCGGGCGCGAGCGCGGGGACGGCCGAGCTCGCGCTCAAGCGGCTCGTCGTGACGAACGGGATCGAAGGACGCGAGCCGGCGGCCATCTCCGGCGATCTCAAGGCCAACGACGAACCCGTCTACGCCTTCGTGGAGCTCGTGAACGACGGCGACGGCGACGGCTCGGTCGTGATCACGTTCGAGCACGACAGCGGCAAGAGCGTGGGCCATATTCCGCTGTCCATTCCCGCCAAGCGCGACCGCTGGCGAACGTGGGGGCGTACGCGCCACATCGACCGCGACGGCCAGTGGGCGGCCGTCGTCAGAACCGCCGACGGCCGCGAGCTCGGACGCCGCACATTCTCCGTCGGTTCGTGAAAGGCGTCCTCAGGAGGCGCGCTTGACGGCGAGCGCTTGCTGGCCGCGGAGCCAGCCCGCGACGCTCGCTTCCGGCATCGGACGCGCGAAGTAGTACCCCTGAATCTCGACGTCGCCCGAGCCGGAGAAGAAGCCGAGCTGCTCTTCGGTCTCTACCCCTTCCACCACGACCTCGACGTCCAGGCTGCGCGCCAGGGCGATGATGGCGGAGACGATGGCGTTGCTCTTGGTCTTTCCCAAGTCCTTCACGAAGGATCGATCGATCTTCAAGATGTCGATCGGAAAACGCGTCAGGTAGCTCAGGGAGGAATAGCCGGTGCCGAAGTCGTCGAGAGCGATACGGACACCGAGGCGCTTCAGCTGAGAAAGCGCCGCCAGGTTGTCCGCGCTGTCGCTCATCACGACTCCTTCGGTGATCTCGAGCTCGAGCCGCTGTGCGGGAAGACCGGTGCTCTCGAGCACCGCGGTTACCATCTCGACGAAGTCCGGCTCGCGCAGCTGGCGCGCGGAAATGTTCACGGCGACCCGTAAGTCGTCGTCGAGACTCGCACCGAAACGGCAGGCGTCGTGCAGGATCCAGCGACCGAGCGGCACGATGAGGCCCGTGTTCTCCGCCACGGGAATGAACTCGGCGGGCGACACGGTTCCGAGCTCTTCGCAGTGCCAGCGCACCAGCGCCTCGAAGCCGACGACCCGCCGCGACGTCAGCGTGACCTTGGGCTGAAAATGCAGCGAGAAACCGGCCCGGCTGCCGGCGATCGCGGGGTCGACGGTGCCGTCCGAGAGGCTGACGAAGAGACGGTTCTCGATCTGCACGCGGCGCACGGCCTCGTCGTGGATCGCCGTGGTGAAGAACTGGAAGTTGTTCCGGCCGCGGTCCTTCGCGTGATACATCGCCGCGTCGGCGTGCTCGAAGAGATCTTCGGCCGTCGTGCCGTCCGACGGGTAGACGGCGATACCGATGCTGGTCGACAGCGTGATTTCGGTGCCGTTGAGACGGTAAGGGTCCGAAAGGCGTTCCAGAATTTGTCGCGATACGGCCGCGACTTCTTCACTGGAGCGAATGCCTGGCAGAAGGACGATGAACTCGTCGCCGCCCAAGCGCGCCGCGAGCGCCTCCGCGCTGCGCTGCTCCGCAGCGGCGCAGCGCCCGGTACCGCCTCCCCACGGCTCCGGCGCACGGATGCATTGACGCAGGCGCACCGCTACCTCCGCGAGCAGATTGTCGCCGGCGGCGTGGCCGAGCATGTCGTTGACGCGCTTGAACAGGTCGAGATCGAGTGCCAGCACGGCCATCGACTGCTCTTCTCGTTCCGCGCGCGCCAACGCCTGTTCGAGGCACTGCTTCACGTACACGCGGTTCGGCAGTTGAGTCAGCGTGTCGTAGTAGGAAAGCTCCGTGATCTGGCGTTCGGCGAGCCAGCGCTCGGTCATGTCTTGAACCGCGCCGACGAGCTTCGGGCCCGTGCCGTCGAGCTCCGTCACCACCTCGACGTCTTGGTGGATGAAGCGCTCGCGACCGTCCGGGAGGACCATGCGAAAATCGACCTGGTGCGGCGCAGGCGAGGCCAGAACCGCCTCCACGCGCTCCCGATCGGCGGGGTGGACCCAATGCGTCAGCGCGAGCAGGCCCTGGTCCGCGGCCGCCACCGGGATGCCGAAGATCTCCTGCGCCTCCACCGACCAGACGAAGCAATCATGTTCGAGATCGAGCTCCCACTGCGCCAGGCGCGCGAGCCGCTGCGCGCGCGCCAGCCTGAGCTCGCCTTCGCGAGCCTTGCGAAACGCCCCGGCGGCACGCAAGAGGTAGCGCACTCGATACGGCAAGAGGGCGTAGTTCACCGGTTTGGTGATGAAGTCCGTGGCGCCTGCTACATAAGCCTCGTCTATCGACCCGACGTCGTCGAGGCCGGTGAGCATGAGGATCGGAATGGCTGCGCCGTAGGGAAATGCGCGGATCCGCCGGCACGTCTCGTAGCCGTCGAGGCCAGGCATCATCACGTCGAGCAGAGCCACGTCGGGTCGAAGCCCCGCAAATCGGGTGAGCGCCACCTCGCCGCTTTCGAAGGCGTGGACGACGAAGCCCGCGCTCTCGAGCGCTTCGGTGGCGAGCAGCCGCATGCTGAAATCGTCGTCGGCGATCAGGATGGTGGGCTTCGCCGGGGCTTCAGGCATGCGTGGTTTCCCGGTTGGGGAGCTCGAGCGCCAAGACGTCCTCCAGCGCGCGTCTTGCGAGGCTGGCTTGGTGGAGAAGGTCGGCGAGCTCCGTCTCGAGGTCACCGACGTTACCGGAGCGAGCGGTCGCTTCGAAACGACCGAGCATCGTCGCGAGGCGCACCGCGCCCAGATTGCCGGCGCAGCTCTTCAAAGCGTGCGCGATGCGCAGCGTCGTTTCGAGCTCCCCGGCCCGAGCCGCGGCTGCGAGCTCCGAGAACTGGTTCGGAGTCGTCTTCAGGTATTCATCGATCAACCGTACCAGCAAGTTCGGCCTGCCCGGACGTTGCAGGGCTCGAACGCTCACGAAGGCGCTCGGCTCGAGCACCGGCGTCGCGTCGAGCCTCGGACTTTCGATGGTCGCGCGGGCGTCGTTGCCGCCGGACTGCTCGGCGATCGGAACCCAGCGCTGGATGGCCTCGCTGAGCGCGTCGCAGCTGAACGGCTTGCTCACGAAATCGTCCATGCCGGCCTTGAAGCATTTCTCGCGATCGCTCCGCAGCACGTTCGCGGTCAGCGCGATGATGGGGACGCGCGGTAAACCGCGCGCTTCCTCGTCCTGTCGGATGGCGCGCGTCGCTTCGTAGCCGTCCATCGACGGCATCTGGCAGTCCATCAAGATCACGTCGAACTGGGTGCGCCGAGTGCGCTCCAGTGCCTGCGCGCCGTCCTCGGCTACTTCGACCTCGCAGCCGAAGCGCTCCAGCATGCCGAGCGCCACCTCCCGGTTGATCGACTGATCTTCAGCCAGAAGCACGCGCGGCACCGGACCTTCCAGCAGCGACGGCCGCAGGCGACCCTTGACCGGAGCCTTGGACGATTGACGTGCCGGTGCGGCGCGGCCCTCGGGCGCAGCCGCGAAGCGCGCGGTGAACCAGAACAGCGAGCCGCGTCCCGGTTCGCTCTCGACGCCGATTTCGCCGCCCATGAGCTGACAGAGCTGCTTCGCGATCGCCAGTCCAAGGCCGGTTCCGCCGTAGCGTCGCGTCATCGAGCCGTCGGCCTGGGTAAACGACTGGAACAGTCTCGGCAGCACGTGCTTCGGTATGCCGATACCCGTGTCCTCGACCTCGAAGCGAAGCAGAACGCCGCTGTCGCTGCACTCCGCCAAGCCAACCCGCACGATGACTCCGCCCTTTTCGGTGAACTTGACGGCGTTGCCCACCAGGTTCGTCAGGATCTGCCGCAGGCGAACCGGGTCGCCCACGACACGCGTCGTGACGACCTCGGACAGGGAGCACAGAAACTCGAGGCCCTTCTGCCTGGCGCCGCGATAGAAGATCTCGGTGGCGTCCTCGACGACCTGGTCGAGGTCGAACTCGATGAGCTCCAGGTCCATGCGGCCCGCTTCGATTTTCGAGAAATCGAGGACGTCGTTGAGAATCGTCAAGAGTGACTCGGCGGAGCGCTGAATGGCGCGCGCGAGCCTCGACTGGCGCGCGTCCAAACCGGACGAAAGCAAGAGCTCCGTCATGCCGAACACGCCGTTCATCGGAGTACGAATCTCGTGACTCATGTTGGCCAGAAACTCGGACTTCGCCTGGTTGGCGGCGTCGGCAGCTTCCTTGGCGCGCTTGAGCTCTTGGTTCGAATGTTCGAGCTCGCGCATCGCCCGTTCCAGAGCCGCGGTCCGCTCGCGCACCTTTCCTTCCAGGCTGATCGCCGCCTGAAACAGCGAAAAGGCGCCGTCCTGGAGATCCATTTCGCGTTCGACGCGGTCCATCAGGGCGCGGTTGATTTTCGACAACCGACTGACTTGCCGCGTGAGCTCGTGCAGGCTTTCCTCGCTCACGGCTCTCCGGACACGGTTTCACGGCGCGACCCGATCGCCACTCCGGTAAAGGTTTGGTTCACGTGCATCCCGTTGAACTGCTCGCCGTAGGTGGCAAAGCCTACGACGCGGTTTTCCGCCATCAGTGCTCCGATGCGCTCGCGCGAGCCGGCGCGGCGCGCTTCCAGCGCTCGGAGGATGCAGTCGCAGCCCAGGATCACGCTGGGTTCGCCGATCTTTTCATGCACGGCTCGAAAGGTGTCTTCCAGGTTCTGGACCAGGTCCACGCTCTTTCCGACCGTGAGCACGATTCCCTCGTCGATCGCGCAAAAGAACGTCAGGCTCTCGTCGTCGTTGACCTTTTGAATCGAGCGGACGCACACCGTGCCGCCGATCTTGATCACGACGGGGTGCGTCGCGAACGTCATCGGCGAGAGCTCGTCCACGTCCAGGCCGACGACTCGAGCATACTCGCGCCCCGCCGGTTCTCCGTTGATCTCCGTGACCAGACGGCGCGCCGGGTCGGCGCCCGTGACGACCATCTTCTCCGTCGAAGGCACGAAGTGCTCGGTCTTGAACACCACGAACGGGAAGCCCGTGCGGACGAGCGTGAAGACGGCGCACGCGCTGCGAAACTTGCCCTCGTGGTACACGTAGGTCGTCGAGAACTTGGTCCCGTCGCCGGCCGACCCGCCGAAGAGCTGAATGCCGCCGAGGTTTCGGTAGATCGAAGCGACCAGCGCTTCCTCCTGCATCGACATGCCGTCGACCAAAAGGAAGCCGAAGCCGTTGTCGCCGCTGAGCGGCGCTCCGCCGAGCTTTCCGAGCACCTCTTGTGCGGCCCGGTCGCCGTGGGCGAACTCGAAATGCGACAGATCGATGCGGGCCGAAGCCGCCTCGAATCCGTCGCCGCCGATGCTGACGCCGGTGATGGCGCCATCGAGGTAGCCCACCGGCGTGATCTCGCCCGCCGTGGTGCATCCGACCAGCGGCGCAGCGCCGAAATGGGAAGCGAAGGCGGTTTCGAGCGCCGCTAGGTCGTACCGCGCCGAGCAGTAGAACACGTAGAGCTTGGCGCTCGGGTGGTAGATCGCCTCGTAGAGCTCGGCAACGGCGACTTCCGCGTCCGAGGAGCGCGAAGCACCTCGACGCACCAGGGGACCGACCGCGGACGTTGCCACGTCTGGATCTTCGGCCGATTTCGCGAAATCTTGAGGGTAAATCTTCGCGAGCGCGCCCCTCAACCGAAAGGAAGCTCCGTTTCGACCAGGCCGTTCAAGGCGTCCAGCCCGAGCGGGCGCTTACCGGCGACGAGCAGATCCCACCACCCGAAGGTAACGGCCAGCAGATGATCGAGCTGCCAAGTCCCGGAGTTGAGCTCCCCCCGGCGCGCAGCGGCCTTGAGATCGCTGTCCGGCAAGCAGTACGCCGCATACTCCGACCCCTGAAGGAGGTGCAGCACGCCTTCGCTGAAGCCGATACCGGCGTACACGACCGCCGCCGGCATCCGCAGCGCGGCCAGGTCGCGCAGCGTATAGGGAATCTTCTCGTCGGCGGTGCCGGAGCTGTCCTGGTATTTGCACTCGAGACCAAGCGCGTTGCCGCTCTCCGGGTGCACGAGGAACAGATCGACGCGGCGCTGTTTACCGATGATGGTCGTGCCTACGCGCACCTCGTCGTACAGGAAGATGCCGCGGCGCGAGTACTCGCTCAGGAGGTAGCGCGCGACGAGCCGCTTGTATTCGTGCCCGTTCAAGCGCGCTCCTCGGGTTCCAGCGCAGCGCCCGGCGCGGTGCCGGCGACGCGGTCGTTGGCGATAGCCACTGCTTCGGCGCAGATGTCCGAGCCGCGAAAGGTCCGGCCGAGGCGCGTCGCCGCGACACCCGCCGACCCCGAGCCGCAGAAAGGATCGATGACGAGATCGCCCGCTTCCGAGCTCTGCCGAATCAGCGTCTCCGAAACCGCCACCGGCTTCTCCGCGGGGTAGCCCTTGAGGACCCGCGGGCATTCGATGACGTCGGCAATGCCGAGATCGTTCAGCCTGCGCTTGCCTTTCTCGAAGAACAAGATGAACTCGTAGCGCGAGCGGTAGTGGTAACCCATACCGATGCGCTGCTTGTCCCACACCAGCGGTTTCCAGAAGCGAAACCCCGCCGCCTCCGCCGCCGGCTTCGCGACGAACAGCGTCTGCGCGTCACAGAACAGGTAAAGGTGGGTATTTTTGCGCAGCACGCGGTAGAGCGCCGCGAACAACTCGGGGAAACGCGCGTTCGGGAAGATATCGAACCAGTCGTTGCTCGACGATTTGCTGTGCTTGAGCCGCGTGGTCGTGCCGATCGCGCGATGCTTCTCCAACGATTCGTACGCGGGATCGGTCACCACGAGGTCGACCGACTCGGGGGCGAGGGAGAGCGCCCACTCGACCGCGTCCGCCCGAACCACGGCGAACTCGCTCCGCCGCGAATGGCGCTCTTGCACCAAGAGCTCGAGCGACGTCTGCACGAACCCCGGCCCCGAGCTCCGGCAGGCAATACCGCGCCCTTCGGCGAGACGAGGCGGCACGAGGATGTTCGATGACTCGGACATGAGCAGCGAGGGCCCCGGTAAAGGGCGCGGCAGGGAAAGGGCACAGAGCCCTGCCCGACAACGGCAGACCGCGTCGTATCACTGAGCGGGCGTACAGTCCATGGCCGCTCGCAAAGCTCGGACATTGTCTTTCCGCTCAGGCGCTCTTCTCGGCGAAAATCGCGTGGCGAACCGCGAAAGTTCCGGCCTCGAGCGTCGCGTCGGCTTCGGTTCTGCGGAGCTCGCAGCGGGCGGCGTCGAAGGCGGCGTCGAGCACGGGCAGAGCGCGCGCCAAGGTCTCGGGGTTGGCCGCGACGACCAGCTCTTTTACGACGCGCCCGGTCGACACCGAGGCGTCCGACTTCGCCTTGTTGATGGCCTCGAAGCACGCGACCGAGAGCCCGAAGCTGTCCGCATGCTGCGGCGGCGCGATGCCGGCGAAGTCCGCCTCCGACGGCCAGGGCGCGGTATGGATGCTCGCCTGTCCGCTCTCCTTCGCGAACACCCAGGACCACACTTCCTCGGTGATGTACGGCAGGAAGGGAGCGAAGAGCCGGAGCAATACGCCGAGGCCGAGCCGGAGCGCCGTCAGGGCCGAGCCACGAGCCTCGGCGGACACGGCGTCGTCGCCCCATGCCCGCGGCTTGCTGAGCTCGATGAACGTGTCCGTGAACCTGGTCCAGAAGAACGTCTCGGTGTCATGCAGCACCTGGGCGAACTTGAATTCTTCGAACTGCCGCGTCGAGCCCGTCACGAGCTCCGCGAGCTCGGCGACGAACGCGCGATCGAGTTCGTGCGTGACGGGAGCCACGGGACCACTCTGCGCAAGCACGAATTTGCCGGCGTTGAACAGCTTGGTGACGAGCCGGCGGCCAATCTTGAATACCTTTTCGTCGAAGGCCGTATCCGCGCCGAGCCGGGCGCTGGCAGCCCAGTAGCGCACGGCGTCGACGCCGAATTCGTCGAACAGGTGCACCGGCGTGACGACGTTGCCCTTGCTCTTTGCCATTTTCTTGCGATCAGGATCGAGGATCCAGCCGGAGATCATCACGTTGTGCCAGGGCACCGAGTCTTCGTGCAGGTGCGCTTTCGCGATCGTGTAGAAGGCCCAGGTCCGGA
>DASWGX010000209.1:0-2706 GCA_036393455.1 Polyangiaceae bacterium | reverse complement strand
GCGAGAACATCGAGAAGGGTCAGCTTCGTATCGCGCTCGAACGCAGCGACGACGGCATGATATCGCCCGCGGGGTTCGTCCACGCCGAGTGCAGCGGGGAATTTTTCGGCACTGTCGAGGGGCTGCTCGAGCGACTGCGGCGAACGAGCGAGAAGCTCGACGAGGCCAGTTTGCTGGAACTCGAGGGCGCGCTTCGCCGGGGTCGCGAGGGCTGAGCGAGCGTGGTCGCACCCTGGGCCGACCTTCGCCGTTCGACGGCGCCGACGCGGTCCGTCGCGGCGATCCTCGTCAGGCTGGCTTGGTACGCCATCGCGGCGGCCGCCCTCGTTTGCGGCGCGCCGCGCCGCGTCGCGGCCTCCACGTGCCCCCTCGGCGTCGACGCCGGTGCCCGCGCCGGTATCAGCATCAACGGTGACCAGTGGATCGGCGGCGGACACGGACGGCTGCGTCTGACGTGCCTCGGCGGGCTCGGGCTCGAGCCGGTCGCAATAGCCGGCTTGGGAGGCAATTACCTGACCTTGCGCCCGAGTCTCCGATTCTTCTATTGGGTCTGGCTCGATGCTGCGCGCCGCTGGTCGCTCGCGCCGGCGCTCGGAGCTTCGCTCGTGTACTACACGCCCGTCGGAAACTTCGCGACCTTTTGCCATCGCTACGACGTGGACGCGTGCAGCGGTTTCTCGCACGGATTCGAAGCGGGCATGAGCGCCGGCTTCTCGGGCCTCGGGCTCCAGACCGTGATCGGCTTCGGGGGTCTTCCGGTTGTCACGCTGAGCGCGACGTACACGTGGCCGCTCTCGCGAACCGAAGGCACGGTGGCGCGATGAAGTGCCTGCTCACTGCGTGCTCGCTCGCGCTGCTCGGTACGGGTGGCTGCGACCCGCGCGGGCTCGGGCGGCCGAATCCCGATTTCCTCGTGATCGGACACCGGGGAGCACCCGAGATCCTCGCGGAAAACACCGTCGATTCCTTCGACGTCGCGGTCGCGCTCGGAGCGAACGCGCTCGAGACCGACGTTTGCATCACCGAAGATGGCGTCTTCGTGTTGTGGCACGACCGCGACCCCGACGGCCCCGTGGCGTTTGCCCGGCAGAGCGGCGCCGAGGGGTTGGCTTACATCCCGCTCGTGCCGCCCATCGGCTCCGAATGGCGACGGCCCGTCGACCAGCTGACGCTCGACGAGCTCCGCGAGCACTACGGCTATGGAAACCTCACCGGGCGGCGCAACGAGCGCGCCGTCATCCCGACCCTAGACGACTTGTTCGATTTCGCAAGAAGCGCGCCCGAGCTCCAGGCAATCTACGTCGACGTGAAACTTTCGACGGCAGAGCTCGACGCCGCACGGGACCTCGTGGGCCGCCTGGCCCTGGCGGCGAGCGAGGACGATTCGCTCGAGCACGTTCGATTCTTCGCGATGAGCCCCGAGCGCACCATCGTCGACGCCATGGAGGCAGCGCGCCGCGAACCCGAAGCACCGGAGCTCGGACGGGACGCCCTACGCGTGATTTGGGACTTCGAAGGTTTGGGGGCGCTCGCGGGGGCGTCGAGCGCCGATCTGCGCGACACGAGCTCGGGCCTGGTCCCCAACGTGCCATGGTCGGCGTTCAAGCGCGAGGTCGCCCGTCTCGTCGCGGCGCGCGAGAACGGCCGGCTCGACAGCGTCACCGTGTGGACGTTCGACGAACCGAGGCAGCTCGCGGAGCTACTCTATTACTCGGTCGACGGCGTGATGACCAACGACCCGGGGGCCTTGTACGGCATCTGGCAGGACACGCTCGACTAACGCGCCAGAGCGTCGACGTGCAGTATGAGCGTCGCGAGGAAGCGCGCGTCGGGGCTCCACAGCATGTTTCGCCGTTGCCCGTCGCCGCCGATTTGATTCGCGAGGTTCGCGTAGGTCACGGACGCGCTGAGCTCATCCATCAGCTGCGCGCTCACGTCGAAAAGGAACACGGTGTTCACGGCGAGGATCTCGGGATCGTCCACGCCGCTCGGCTGGGTGCAGCCGAAAGAGGGATCGCACACCATCGCGTCCTGGTCGATCGCATACTTGAACGACCACCACCACTCGAAGCGCGTCGCGAGGCTGATGGCCTTCGTCGCCTGAACCACGGTATCGAGGCCTGCGCGCAACTGGTGCTGCGCGAACGCGGCCCCGCCGAGCTGATCGGAGACGATGGGCCGCCCGTCGATATCGGTGCGGATGCGACCTTCCTGGGCGGCAAGGTCCGCGCTGGTCGGAACCTCGGCGGTCGAAAACAAATAGCGATAGCGGAGGCGCGGCTGCAGGAGCAACGTCTTGAAATAGTCGCTCTCACTTCCGAACAGGGGCAATTGCTGGCGCGGCAACGCACCAACGCCCAATCGCATGATCGTCCCGTTGCTGCGACTGACCGTCGAAGTGGGCAAAATGAGCTCCGGTACCAAGAAGTCGAGCCGCGTCACGTAGTCGCCGCTCTTGTGGACTTCGGCCCCGTGCATCAGAAACAGGATAGCGTCCGGAAAATCCGTTTCACCGCTCTTGGTGGTGGCATCGCTGTTCGTGAGCTCGCGCGTCACCGAGAGCTCTGCGGCGGCTACCGCTTGATAGTCGGGCCGGTCCACGACGTACCAGCGCGGCCGGAACAAGAGCGTCGTGTCGTAAGTCGGGTTGCGGCTTTGCACGTCGCTGCCCACGCCGAGCGTTTGCGTGGTCACCGAGTGTTCCCA
>DASWGX010000208.1:0-1922 GCA_036393455.1 Polyangiaceae bacterium | reverse complement strand
CTGAACGAGCACTTTTCGCTTTCACCCCTGTTGACGCTCGGCGCCGGCGTGTTCGGCGAAATCGAAGAAGTGGGGGCACTCTCTCGAGAGCCGTTCTTCGATGCGCGCGCCGCCCACCACTGGATCGGGCTCGGCGTGGGCGGGCACGCGGATCTGTTCGGCCGCTGACGCTCGCGACGGCGCCTTGAAGCGCCCTCTTCGAACGTCAGCGCAGCGTGAAGGGACTCAGGGCACCGCGCCGTCGACGATCGCCTGCAAGACGCGGGTGAGCTCCGTGTCGAGCGCTTCCGGTGTCGCCGCAAGCGAGAAAGAGGCCGTACCGCCGGCGTCCGCGTAATTGGCCACGAGCATATTGCCGTTGGCGGCGGCACACGGCTGATAGATATAGTTCGGGTCCTGCGGGGCGACGGGCTCGCCGATGCCGGCGTTGGCCATGTCCTGCAGGTAGCCCGGACCGCAACGCGTGTACGAGTCGCAGGCCGTGACGGCGTCGGCGAAATCACCGACGCCGACGACCAACGTGCGGATGCCGAGTCCATAGGCGTATTGCGCGGCGGCGATCGCGACGTCTTGGCCGCACTGCGGGTCGAGCGTCCTGCAGGTGTTCGGATCGCCGTCCGTGATCATGAGGATGTACTTGTCGCCGGCATCCGCGTCGAGGGACATCGCGGCGCGCCGGATGACGTGACCCGTCGGCGTTTCCCATTTCACGAGCAGATCCCGAGCGGCGAGGATGGCACCGTAGACGGCGTCGATGGCGTCGCGGTTGTCGAAAGCGTACTCGACGCTGTTCAACGTCACGCAGGCGGCGTCTTCCTCGCTGGTCGGCGTCGAATTGCCGTGAAAGCTCATGAAGCCGAAGCGCACTCGATCCTCGAAAGCGGCCACGACGCCCGTGTCGGGATTCATCAAGACCTCGTAAGTGGGTTCCCAGAGCATCGCGTCGAACATGCTCGAAGAACCGTCGACGAGCAGGAGCACCGTCGGCACGCCGCCGCCGCCCATGCCGCCGCTGCCGCCCGAGCCGCTGCCGGTGCTTTGGCCGCCGCTGCCGCTCGTGCTCCCGGCGGTGCCGGAGCTGCTCGACCCGGTGGACCCGTCCGTATCGCCGCCCGTACCGCTGCCAGTCTCGCCGCTGCCGGCCTCGCCGCTGGAGCTTCCGCTCGAGCTGCCCGTCGCCCCTCCGCTGCCGGAGCCGCTGCCCGTGGCGCTCGCTCCGCTGCCCTGCATGCCCGAGCCGGAGTCGCCGTCGTCGGGACCCACGGTGAAGTCGCCACCGGACGAACACGCGACGGCCCCCACCGCGAGGTGCAAAAACCAAAAATTCTTCAGCGGCCCAATCCTCATCCCGAGCCGGAGTCTAGCGCATCGATCCACGTCTTTCGAGGGCGCGAGCCCTCATTTCGGGAGAGCCTCGAGGTGCGCCCGCAGATGCGCAATCGCCCGAGTGCGGTGGCTGACGCGGCCCTTTTCCTCGAAGGTAAGCTCCGCCATCGTGCGGCCTGTCGGGAGCTCGAAAACCGGGTCGTATCCAAAGCCGCCGCTGCCGCAGGCGGCAAGCGCGATGCGACCTTCCACACTTCCGCTCACAAGCAGTACGTCGTGCCCCGCCGCCGGCACGGCCAGGCCGAGCACGCAGCGAAATCTGGCCCCGCGCAGCGGTGGTTCGATGCCGTCGAGCTCATCGAGCAGCTTCCTCAGATTGTCCTCGTCCGAAGCTCGCTCTCCGGCGTAGCGCGCCGAGCGAACGCCGGGGCGCCCCCCGAGCGCGTCCACCTCGAGCCCACTGTCGTCCGCCAAGCTCGCAAGGCCCGACGCCTCGAGGACGGCCCTCGCCTTGATGCGCGCATTGGCTTCGAAGGTACCTCCCGTTTCTTCGACCTCGAAGCTCTCGCCCAGGATCTCCTGCACGGGTATCAGCT
>DASWGX010000207.1:0-7127 GCA_036393455.1 Polyangiaceae bacterium | reverse complement strand
GATGGAAGCGTGCTTGCAGGCGCGCGTCGACTACCTGGACACGGCCAACTACGAGCCTCCCGACGAGGCGCGCTTCGAGTACCGCTGGCAGTGGGCGTTCCGCGAGCGCTACGAAAAGGCTGGCCTCATGGGGTTGCTCGGCTCGGGTTTCGACCCCGGCGTCACCAACGTGTTCTGCGCCTACGCGCAGCAATGCTTGTTCGACGAAATCGATAGCGTGGATATCCTCGACTGCAACGCCGGCAGCCACGGCCGCGCCTTCGCCACGAACTTCAACCCCGAAATCAACATTCGAGAAATCACCCAGCGCGGGCGCTACTGGCAGGACGGCGAATGGGTCGAGACCGACCCGCTCAGCGTGAGCATCGACTTCGACTTTCCCGAGGTCGGCGTGCGCAAGGCGTACCTGCTCTACCACGAGGAGCTCGAGAGCCTGGTGCTGAACATCCGCGGTCTCAAACGGATTCGCTTTTGGATGACGTTCGGCCAGGAGTACTTGACGCACTTGCGCGTGCTTCAGAACGTGGGCATGACGCGTATCGATCCGGTCGAGTTTCAGGGGCACCGCATCGTGCCGATTCAGTTCCTCAAGGCGCTGCTGCCCGATCCGGCGAGCTTGGCCGAGGGATACACGGGAAAGACGTGTATCGGCTGCCTGGTGGAGGGAAGGAAGGACGGCCGCCTCAAACGCGTCTTCATTTACAACGTTTGCGATCACGCCGAGACGTATCGCGAGGTACGCTCTCAGGCGATCTCGTATACGACCGGCGTCCCGGCAGTCGTGGGCGCCTTGATGATGACCACCGGCGCGTGGCGCCGCGACGGCGTCTTCAACGTGGAAGAGCTGGACCCCGAGCCCTTCCTCGAAGCGCTTGCCCGGCACGGGCTGCCGTGGCACGTGCTCGAGTTATGAAGCTCGATCCGACGCGCGTTCCGACGCCGTGCTGGGTCGTGGACCTGTCGCTGCTCGAAGGAAACCTCGAGGTGCTGGCGGAGGTGCAGCGGCGTGCCGGCTGCAGGATCCTGCTCGCGCTCAAGGGCTTCGCGATGTGGAGCGTGTTTCCGCTGGCCCGGCGCTACCTTTCGGGCGTCGCAGCGAGCTCCGCCCACGAAGCCGAGCTCGGACGCCGCGAGTTCGGCGCGGAGGTCCACGCCTACGCGCCCGCGTACTCGGAAGAAGAGCTTCGCGAGATTCTCGGTTTCGCCGACCACGTCGTCTTCAACTCGGCCGCGCAGTGGGAACGTTTTCGGGCCCTGGTGCGGGCGACCAGTCCGGATACGGCCTGCGGCCTGCGCGTCAACCCCGAGCACTCGGAAGTCGAGGTGCCGCTCTACGATCCTTGCGCCAAAGGCTCGCGCCTCGGCGCGACGCGCCGTTCGCTCGCCGGCCGCGATCTCGACGGCATCAGCGGCCTGCACTTCCATACCCTGTGCCAGAAAAACTCCGACGCGCTCGAGCGCACGCTCGCGGCGGTGGAGGCGCGTTTCGGCGAGCTTCTGGAGCGCGCGACCTGGGTCAACTTCGGCGGCGGGCACCACGTCACGCGCTCCGACTACGACGTCGAACGCCTGATTCGAGTCGTCCGTGACTTCGAGGAGCGCCGCGGGGTGCGCGTGTACCTCGAACCGGGGGAAGCCGTCGCGCTGCATACCGGCGTTCTGGTCGCGTCGGTTCTCGACGTCGTCGAGAACGAAGACCCGATCGCAATCCTTGATACGTCCTTTACGGCGCACATGCCCGACGTGCTCGAAATGCCGTATCGGCCGGAGATCGTGGGAGCCGGTCCCCCGGGGGCGACGCCACATACGTACCGTCTCGGCGGACTGACGTGTCTTGCCGGTGACGCCACCGGCGCCTATTCGTTCCCGCGTCCACTAAAACCGGGAGATCGCCTCGTTTTCAACGACATGGCGCACTACACCATGGTCAAGACGACGACGTTCAACGGTGTGCGGCTGCCTTCGATCGCGACCTACGATCCCAGGAGCGATCGGCTCGAAGTGGTGCGGCGCTTCGGCTACGAAGACTACAAGGGCCGTCTTTCCTAGCGCCGTCGCTCGCCGCGTTGCGGCGTAGCAGACGGCCTCGGTGTCCCAAACGGCCCCGTCGTACGCGCCTTGCATCGATGCGCGGCGAGCGAAGCGAGTCATTGGCGCGCCGCTTGCTTCTCGTACCTCGAGCTGGAGCTCTGCGATGAACACTTCTTTCCGATTCAGGTCGATGCTGGCGTGCTGCCAGGCGCTCGGCATCGCCTGTCTCGTAGGCTGCGGCGACGCCCCACCGAACGGTACGACGGGAAGCGGTAGCGAAGCCGCGGAAGGCGCAGGCGCCGACTCCGACGGCGCGGGAGGCTCCGACGGCGCGGGAGGCTCCGGCGGCGAAACGGACGCCGCGGGTGGGGCTCGGGCTAGCAGCGCACCCGCTGCCGTGAAGGACGGAGAGTTCCAGGAAGGAGAACGCCCGTCGACCAGCGGCGAGTACGACGGCGAGCAGATCTCGAAGCTCACGAGCTCCGGGTCGCTCACCAACGGCGGTAGCGTCAAGCTTCAGGCCACCGTTCCCGACTCCGGCGACACGATGGACTTCGTCGTGGCGGTGGAGGGCGACGACGGCTCGTTCCAGGTCACCGCGACGAAAAATGACAACGGCAACTTCGTCATCGAATTGAGCCTCGACGCGGGCGCCCAGGCCGAGAACGGCGAGATAACCGTCGCCGTTGCGCCGGTCGACGCGGACGGCGACGTGGGTGAATACAAGACGATCGAGATACCGATCGTCGGCAGCGGGACCGGCGATGTCAAGGTGACGCTCTCGTTCGAAGAGGACACCGATCTCGATCTGCACGTCACGGAGCCGGGCGGGGGTGAAATCTTCTGGGAGCATCCGAGCTCCGAATCCGGCGGCTCGCTCGACGTCGATTCGAACAGAAGCTGCATGATCGACGGCGTGAATGTCGAAAGCGTTTTCTGGCCGGAAGGGGCGGCCCCCGAGGGCGAATACGTCGTTGAGGTCGAGCACTATCAGGATTGCGTCGGGGTGTCCGTGGACTACGCGGTCACGGTCACGGTGCGAGGGGAATGGAAGACGTTCAAGGGGACGTTCGAGGCCGAGCACGCCGGCGAGGAAAGCCGGCGCGAAGTAACGAGCTTCACCCTGGAGTGACCCGTTGGCCGCGACCGCGGCGCCCGGCAGCGTTGCCCCGCGGGAGCAAGGACGTGGCGACATAACGCCTCGCTGGGTCGCAATGGACGGTTCGCGCGTCACGAAGCTGCCACGCTGCTCCCGCGCGCGAGAGCTTGGCACGGTATCGGCTAGAGAAGGTGGGCATGCTGCACGCACATGCTTCGATTCGTACCATCGTCGACAAGGTTCCCCCGCACGCCCGCGACACGCTCCGTCGCCGCTGGGCTCGCGCGAAGGACGTGGCGAGCGCCGCGTGCTTGTGGGAGTGGCAGGTAGCGCGCTTCGAGCTCGACGGCTTCGACGTCCTGTACCTGGGGCGCGCCGAAGAGCGCTGGCGAGCTCTGCTCTTGTTCTTGGAGGACGGCGAACCCGCTCTTTCGGGAAGTCTTGCTCTAGCCAACACGGGAAGGCCCACCGTGACGGTCACCGACGCTCTGGCGCCCAACGCATTCCGCGTTCCGAGCGAGCTCACCTCTCTGGTTCACCTGGGAGAGTCGCCCGAAACGGTGGCCGCGCGGCTGGACGGCGAGCTCCGGCGGCGGATCCGCCGCCTTTCGGAGCAGAACTATCGCCTGCTCGAGCTCTCGGACCCTTCCGGGATCGCGCGTCTCAACGAGACGATGTTCGTCCCCTTCACGATGGCGCGCCACCCGAAACACGGGCGCCCGCACTCGCTCGAAGAGCTGACGCGCTTTCGCGACTTCGGCAACGTCTTCGTGCTGATGAAAGGCGACGAGGAGGTGGGCGCGCAGGTCGGCTACTCGTACGAGCGCCACGGAACGCGGCGCTGGATGACGGAGCGTTTCGGTTACCCTGAGCGCATCTTCTCGAACAAGAAACGCCTCGCCGAGACCAACGCGATCAACATCCAGCTGGCCTGCGACTACGCGGGGCAAACTCGGCACGACCATTACGACCTCGGCGCTTCGCCGGCTAGCCCCAACGGCGGACTGTTGCGGTTCAAACGGCGCCGCCGCGCCGTCCTGGAGCCGACCCCGCTCGCGATAGACTTTCACGTTACGATTCCCGGACCGCAGCGCGCGCAGGTGCTCGGGCGGGCTCCGCTCTTCAGCCTGCACGGAGATCGAATCACGCTCAACGTCGGCGTGCGCGAGTGCGAATCGGATTCGACCTTGTTGTCGCGCTTCGAGGAATGGGGCTACGGCGGCATCGAGCGAGTGCTCTTGTGGACGGAAAGGGACGTCGCTCCCGGCGTCCTCGCCGAGCTCCGCGAGCACTACCGGAGTCGCGGGTTCGCGACCGGCGTGTCGCTGGCCGACGTGCGGCCTCCAGCTCGGTTCTGACGGTCGACGCGCTACTCCAGCTCGCCGACGTAAAGCTCGACCGACTCGTCGTCGTCTCCTACGGCGGAGTAGTAAATGCGCGTGCAGTCGGCGTTCGGGGTCGCCCCGCGCAGCTCGCCGAGATTGGTCGGCGCCTCGAACCTCCCGGTCATGGGGTTCGCCGTCGCCGCGAGCTCGGTTTGCTCCGTGTCGTCCCACAGGAACAGCGTCTGGCGATCGTCGGAGATGCCGGTCGGGCGCAGGCGGTCGTCACCGTCGCCTTCGAGCGCGGAGCTCACCGGCACGGCCCCGGCTTGCGGCCAGAAGTCGAGCACGGAAAACCGATGCGATGCGAAAAGCGTCATCGTGCGGCCGCCCCCGAAGCGCGAGAAATAGAAGGACAGGTCGGTCGGGGCGAGCACCGGGTCGCCGTACGTCTCGTCAGCGGGAAGCCCGGTATCCTCGGCCTCGAATAGTTCGAAGTCGGTCTTCGCGGGCTCGCCGAAGGCCTCTTCGATCGAGCTCCGCGTGACGGTTGAAAAGCCCTTTCTATCCGCGTCGACGAAGACGGCGCGCAGCCCGTCGTAGCTCAAGGCGACCGAATCGGGCGCCGCGTCGATGACGAGCGTGCTCGCGGCCTCGAACGGTTCGTCCGCCTCCGCTCGGCTCGCGTAGTGCATCGTGACCGTCGAAGCGTCGACCACGACCCAAGCGATGGCGCGCTCGTCGGGCGTGACCGAGCCGAGCAGATCGTCGGCCGCCGTCGAGACTTCGAGCCTGATCACGTCGCCGAGCTCGAGGTCATCGTCGCACAAGGGGATCACCGGAGGCCCGCCTGGGACGCCTCCGAAGCCGTCGTCCCCGCCGCCCGGCCCGCCTTGCCCGCCCGCGCCGGCACCGACGCCCACGCCGCCTTCGCCGCCCGAGCTCGCGCTCGTCTCGCCGCCCTGTCCGCCCGGATCGCTCGTGCCACCTTGTCCGCCGGCGCCGCTCGCAGCGCTCCGGCTTGCGCCGCTTCCCGTCGCCGTGGCGCCGTCACCGCGCAGCGGTGGCAGCCCGCCGTCGTCTCCGCAGGCGACGGCGCTCGCAAGCGACGGCCCGACGACCCACGGCAGAACGCGCCGGAAGCTACTCGGCCGCGACGCAGTCATAGGTCACGCGCCAGTTCGTCAGCACGGGCGCCACGGTCCCGGCTTCGTCGGGATTCAGCTTCATGGAGACGCGCAGGTACTCTTGAGATCGCAGGTCGACCTCTTCTAGCGCCTCGTCGATGACGATGTCGTCGTCGCCGGTCCAGCCCGTGGTATCCGGCGGTTCCGCCCGGCCGACTTCCACGGTTTCGGCGTCGTCGAGGTCTTCGAGACGCTGGGCCGAGGTCGCCTCGAAATCGATCGACGTGCCGTCGGGCAGCACGGCCTGCCATTCGAAGCCGAGCCACAGCGGCTCCATGCCAGTCGGACACCGGGCCTCGAAGTCGCGCACGTAGGTGGCGCTTCCGTAAAGGAGCGGAGACGGCGGCTCGTGGCAGACGCCGTTGACGTCGCAGCGCGAGCCGCTGGAAAAACCGCAGCAGTCCGTGTGTTGGACGCACGGGACGTCGGGGTTGTCGTCTTCGATGCACGCGTTGGGATCGATCGGAATGCAGTGACGCTGCGGGGGATCGCTGAGAGGCGTTTGCAGGCTGCACACCGCCACGCCGTCACCCGAGCCGCAGCAGTCGAGGTCCGACGAGCATTCGTTGTCCGTCGACCGCGTCGCGGAGGCGGCCGTGCAGGGGTCGAGCACCCAGAACGCCTTCGAATTGCCGGCCAGGTACTCTTGGCCGGGCAGGTAGAACGCCGGGAAGCTCGGATCGCCGCCGGGAATCAGGTCATCCGGATCGATGGCCGCCACCCAGATCTTCTTGGTGGTCGGGCCTTGGCTGCCGCCGAGCGGCTTGTGGCGGGGGTCGCTCCACCACGGGTTCATGGTGGCGACGTTGCCGTAGCGGCGCCGTGAAGTGAACGCCATCCAGTAGTAACCGCCGACGCGCTGGGGGTTCAACGACGGCTCGTAGTTCAGATACGGCTCGTTGTCCGCATCGTGATTGTTCGGACCGACGGTGAGCTGGCCGTTCGCCACGACGCCGTTTGCCGCGATCAGCGCCGCAGCGTTGCGCGTGTAGGTGACCCACCAGAGCTCGGCGCGCGTGCCGTTGTTCGAACAGTGCCGCGGCTCGTCGGAGATGCCGAGAAAGTCGCAGCCGGCGCGCGTGCCGGCGAAATCGGAGTTCTTCGCGTTCGCCGGCAGGCCGTCCGGGAGCGGCACCATGCCGTTCGGAAAGACCTCCTTCTCGTAAACCACACCGGCGTCGTCGGGAAGGAAGCTCGGCCAGACGTCGGTGCACGGCTCGTCGTTCTGGATCCCCATGAACTCGGTGATGTCGGTCGGATCCGCGGGGTTGACGCTGCAGCGTTCGTTGGTGGCGTGCGTCGTGAGGCTCCTCGCCTCCGAGAACGTCATGGTGTCGCGGTTGAAGTTCATCATCGTGAGCGAGCGCCGGTCGCCGGTGACGTTGCCATCGGGTCCGTTCAACGTGCCCGCATAGTGGTTGAAGGCGAGGCGCGAGCCGTCCGGCGAAAACACGGGCACGGCGGCGCGCAGGCTCGACGGAATACCCG
>DASWGX010000206.1:0-9743 GCA_036393455.1 Polyangiaceae bacterium | reverse complement strand
AAGACGCTGCTCATGTCGCGGGCGCCGCGCCGCGAAATCGCCACGTCGAACGGCCATTTTCGTCTCGGCGCGGGAGGCCCGGCAGTAGGCACGCTCGTCGTCGCGAGCCGGCAGGGTCGGTCCCGCGCGCGCCTGCTCGAGCTCGCGGAACGAGAAGCCCGAGGATCGGGCATCGGTCGCAGGCGGGACGTCTACGTGGTTTCGAGCCTCGGGCCGACATTCGCGACGACCGGCATGCTCCCGGCGTCCTTCTCGGTGTCGCTCGGCTCGGAACCGGCGCTCAATGCCGAGCTCGGCCTCTTGGCGGTGGAGGCGTATCGCTTTCTCGACGGCAAGGAGGAGCCGGTGCGAGGGCTCGTCTTGCACGAGCTCGACTTGCGCTCGCTGCGCGACGTGGTCGGGTTGGGCAACGCTCCCTACGTGCACAACCACATGCAGGGCCTGGTTCCCGCGACCATCGTCACGCCGTCGTTGCTGGTGTCGGGCGTGGACGTAAGGCGTTACAGCGGCGAGAACCCGAAGCTCATGAGCTACCCGCCCCCGTGAGCGAGCGCTTGGCTTCGGCCGGCGCTCCCCCGGCCCTGACCGAGCGTCAGCGGCGTGTAATGTCGGAGTTCTCGTAGCGACAGTACTGGGAGTCGGAGCCCTCGCCGGTTTTGAACGGCTCGGCGCCGCTGTCGTTGCCGGTGTAGCGCTCGCAAATCACGATATCGCCGAAGATCGTGATCGCTTCGAAGTCCGCCGTGTCGCCGTAGTTCGTGTTGACGCCGACCAGCGAGGAGCCGTTTCGCGCCGTCACCCGCTGGAGAATGACGTGGCGCTCGTATTGATCGTTGCAGTTGCCGCAAGAGCGGTAGAGCTTGCCGAAGCCGTCGGCCTGGAAGTCTTGGATCGTCAGCGTACCCCCGCCGTTGTGTTGGAACACCTTGTCGTCGGCGCCGCGGGCGCCGCCGCAGCGCACCGTCATGCGCGCCGAGCTCGACTCCCCCTCGAACGTGGCCGCGTCCTCGCCGACGTCTTCCCACCAGACGTTCTCCAGCGTGCAGTCGCCCTCGCAGTGAACACCGTCGGCGGCGGGGTTGCCGAGAATTACGTTCCTCAGCGTCGCGCCCGGCGCGAGCACGAAGATGGGGTCCTGATCTTCACCCTGACCCGAAGAACCGAGCGACCCCGTGCCGACGAAGCGGCGGAATTCGCCGTCGTAGCTACCGGAGACGTCGATGGTAGAAGAGACGTTCTGAGAGCCCATGGCGTCGGGCCATGTGGAGCAAGCGTCGGCAAGCATGCCGCCCGCGCCGCCGCCCGCCGTACCGCCCGCTGCCGTGCCACCCGTGCCGCTCGTCGAAAACCTGCCTCCCGAGCCGCCCACGCCGGTCGCGCTCATGCCTCCCGAACCCGTTGCGGTCGTGCTGCCGCCGCTGCCGCCGGCCCCCTGCGAACCGGTGCTTCCGCCCGAGCCCGTCGAGCTCGAGCTCGAAGTGCTCACGGTGCTGCTGCCGGTGTTTGGCTGGCCGCCGCTGGTGGAACCCACACCGCCGGCTCCCGGAGCATCACCGGAGCCCGGCTCTGCGCCGCCACACGCCACGGACAAGAGCAGCGCCCCCACGAGAACGGATTTGCCAAACGCGCGCATCCTATGTCCGGCTAGAGTGACACCACGCTCACGGGCGAGTCAAGGTTAGGGCTGCCACTTCCTCTCCCTCTCCCTACCGGCTCTCTCTACCGGCTCCCTCGATCGACTCTCGACGGCATTCGCATCGTAGAGTCCAGACTATGGTCGTGCTTTTTCTGGGTGTGACGATGCTCTTTGCAACCTTTTGTTTGGGTTCAAGTTTCTTCTGAGGCTAGCTTTTCTCGACCATGCGTCCTGTACTTCCGATGTTCCCGCCCGGTCTTGTCCTTGATTCTTTTCGCGGTGTCATGGGTTTCTTTCGCTGTTCCGCGGCTCGCGCCGACTCGACCGGGGGAGAACCATGAAGACTCTGCGGCTCGGCATCATCGGCACCGGCATCGCCGCCAACGACCTCTACCTGCCGGAGCTCATGCGTTTGCGGTCGAAGATCGAGCTCGTGGCCGTCGCGAACCGTCGTACGCAAAAGGCCCGAGCGTTTGCCCGGAAAGCCGGCGTGCCGGTCGTATGCGACAGCGCCGATGAGCTACTCGCGCGAACCGACGTCGAGGCCGTCTTGTTGTCGCTGCCCATCGACGTGGTGGCAAAGTGGGTGAAGAAGGCTCTGGCGAGCGGCAAGCACGTCATCTCGGAAAAACCGATCGCCGCCAGTGTCGCGGAGGGGCAGCGTTTGATCAAGGCGTCGCGCAAGTATCCGCGCGTCTGGCTGGTCGGCGAAAACTTCTACTTCGCGCCTCACGTCCTGGCGGCGCGCCGCTGGGTAGAAGCCGGACGCCTCGGCGAAGTGCGCCTCGTCGAGGCAAGCCAGCTCGTGTGGATGGCGCGCGGCAACAGATACTTCGAAACGTCGTGGCGCCGGCGCCCGCGCTTCGTGGGCGGTTTCGTCGCGGACGGCGGCGTTCACGTCGCGAACGTCGTTCGCGAGCTTTTCGGCATGCCGAGGGTCGTCCATTCCCTCACCGGGTCCTTCAACCCGGAGTTGCCCCCGCTCGACACGGTCGTGGCCACGCTCGCCTTTGCGAACGGCGCCCTCGGCGTTTGGAAATCGTGCTTCTCCGTCAGGGCCGCGGGCGAACGGCCGTTGGTCGTCGCGTACGGCTCCAAGGCGAACCTCGAAGTCTATTACCGCCATGCAACGCTGACTCCGCACGCGCCCGGCGTGAAGCGGTCCGAGCAGCAAACGGCGGTTTCGGAGCACAGCGGTTTTTACCACGAGTTTTTGCACTTCTACGATTGCGTCGTTCGCGGCAAGCCTCTCTTGTTTTCGCCGCGCTCGGCTCTCCTGGATCTCGAGCTCATGGAACGGCTCGTCGCGCGCGCGCGCCGGCGCCCTCGAGCCAGCCTCTAGCAATTCGAGCGCATCTTCTGCACGTAGTCGGCCAAGGTGCACGGGGGCTCGAGCGCGAATGGCGCGCCGGTATGCCGCAGCGTCCGGATGCGGTCGGTGCGAAAGTTCCTGAAGTCCTCGCGAAGCTCGCAAAGGGCCGCGAGCGTCCAGGTGCGGCCCCAGAAGTAGAGGCCCAAGGGGCGAACCACGCGCTCCGACGTCTGCCCCTGCTCGTCCTCGTAGTGGAGCTCGAGCTTCATGCTGTGGTTGACGGCACCGCGCAGCGCCTCCAAGTGGCCTACGGCTTCGGTACGCGCGCCGAATGCCAAGCTGAAGAGCGCCGTGTTGTTGAGCTGATGACGTTCGGGTTCCCCTACGACGGCGTCTACCTTGTCCAGGATGCCGCGCGCGGCGCGTCTCAGCCCCGCGTCCCCCCACGTTTCGACCATGCGCATCCCGATCAGCAGCGCTTCGACTTCAGCAGGCTTTATCTCGAGCGCTTGGGGCGACTAGCATGCGGCCGTGCCCGCACGAGTCGTTCCGGCTTCCGTCCGGCGCTTGAAGACCGTCGTTTCGGAACGGCCGGTCACCCTGGTCCTGGGCGCCGGTGTATCCGCGTCGCGGGGCGTGCCGGACTGGCGCGTCATGACGCGCAAGCTCTGGCAAACGGCTTTCGCAACGGAACTGCCCGTCTGGCTCCGAGAGCACTCGGACGCCCTCGAACGGGTGAAGGAGTGGGCGCGCGCAAACGAAAGCCCCGAGTTCGCGGAGCGACTGTGCGTCGCCGAGCCACACCCGCTCGCCGATCAAATGGCGCTGGAGCTGTCGGCGTTGCGAATCGGCGTTTCTCCCGGCAAGAGACGGCGTTTCGTCGCGGCGTTGCGCGGTGAGCTCTACCCAGCGGCTCCCGCACGAAAACGCGCGGACACGCTTTCGGTGCTGGCCCGGCTGCTCTCGACCGAACAGCGACGCGACGCGCGGCGCGTGGTGCGCGTGATAACTTTCAACGCCGACGATCATCTGGAGACCGAAGCCAACGGTAGCCATCACCCGAAACGCGATCCGGTGCTGTGGCCGGTCTCGCGCGAGAGCAGTCACGCGCGAACCGCCGCCGGTGCGAACGGTCGGCCGCCGCTGCCCGTCTATCACTTGCACGGGTTTCTGCCGCGCGCGAAGGCTCGCATGATCTGGCAGCAGGCCGCCGACACCCTCGTGTTCACCGACGCGCAGTATTGGGCGACCGTGGCGAGCCCGCTGTCCTTCGCGAACCGCGTCTTTTCACACGCGCTCCACGACAGCGCGTGCGTCTTCATCGGGCTTTCGATGCGCGACGTGAATATCTTGCGCTGGCTCGGGGTGCGCTACAACGCCATCGCCCACGACAAGACGTCTCAGCGCGCGATGCTGGTGCGTCAGGACGAAAAGGCCATGCAGAGGTCGCTGCGCCTCGCGCTCGATCGTCATTTTTGGGTTCGACCCGATCGAGACGACGCGGAGCGCCTCGTCTCGATGCTGGTTCGCGAACGCGGCGTGACCTCGGTGCCGCTCGAGCGCTGGGGCGCGCCCTTCGAGGCCTTGCTCACCACCTGTTTCGGCAGGTTCTGAGAGGCACGGCCGTTCGCGGGAGCTCGAGGGGATGAGCCTCTTGCGTGTTGCCCCCGACGCATGGCTAGCTCGCTCTTCGCGAAGCTTGCTTGCGAGGATGCTCGCGAAGATGCTAGCGGCCGCTCGAGAATTGTTTCTGAGCCGTGATCTGGCTTGGCGGCCACTACTTCCTAGGGAGCTCTCCGCGAACCGAGCTCCGCCAAAGCGGGTGACCCAGTGAAAGTGGATTCAACAAAAACGCGGCCCTACCGAGCCGCGAGCTTTCCTCGAGCCGTTCCGTTCTTCGTTGCTACCGTGGCCTGTGCCTGCTCGGGCTCGGAAGGAGCAGCGGACGGGGCCACAACGGGCGCCGCCTCGGCCACCAGCGGGAGCGGCGCTACCGGCGCCGGAGGCGGCAGCTCGACGGGGACGAGCCAGACCGGAACAGGAGGAGCCGTCAGCACCTCCGGCGCGACGGGAAGCGGAGGATCGACGAGCGGCTCGGGGGGCGGCGGGGTCGGTGGAGCCATGGGTCCGAGCACTTGCGCCGAAGCCGCCGGCCCTTACGCGATGAGCTCGGTCATGCTGGACGCGAGCATCGTGCCGGCGCCGACGGCCAGCGGTTTCGGCTCGGACCTCTTCACCCAATTGCCGGTCGCGGTCGATCCGAGCAACAACCGCGTCTACGTCGGGCTCACGCAAGCAGCCGGGGACAGCTTCGACGCGGTCATCGCGGGAGACGACGGCTCGGTTGCCAGCGTGCCGGGCGCGTCGAACGGCGGCATCGCGATTACGAGCGACGGTCTCGGCGTGCTCCTGTTCGACCCCAACCCGACCGTCGACGATCGCGTTTGGGCATCCGTCGCGCGCGTCGGCTTCGACGGCAGCGTCGCATTCAACGTCGATCTGTTCCGCTCGCCCAACCTGGAAGACGTGGGAACGAAGGGTGCGCCGAGCACGAGTCGCTTCGGCTACCTGCCCGACAGCGATCAGCTGGTCGCCTACTTCGCGCACACGCAGCGTTACGACGACGGGGTGCGGCATCAAGGCGGCTATCTGGCTTTGATTGACTCGGAAGGCGGCGTCGATCGGCTGAGCGAATGGTTCGGCAGTCACAACTTGGATCAACGCTTGCTCGTGAGCGCGTCGTCCGCCGCCGTCGTCGGGCTCGGCGACGCCTATCCGGAAGGCATTTTCTTCTCCTTCCTCGACGATGCCCGCACCAACGTGATCTACCCGCTCGCCGCGGCCGGGAACGGCGCCACGAACGGCCAGCTCGGCGGCGCGGTCGACCTGGGTGAAAACGTGGTCGTTCCGTTCATCACCAACAACTCCGTCCCGCAAGATCTGGACGCGGGCACCTGGCCGGACATCGACGAGGCGATCGCCGATCAGATCCGCGCAGCGGCTGCCAACGGCACCGACCTCGGGCTCTTGTCGGTGGCGAAGGGCGAGGAGCTTCCTCGCGAAGGCGGTCTCACGGCGACCTTCCTCGAGTCGGGTCTCGGCGAGGGCTCGCGGCTGGTCCGGCTCAAGTCCGCCCAGTACGGCACGGGCGGTCTCATCCTGCTGCTCTGGGCGGAGGCCACGGGGAGCGGGCGAAGCTCGGCCATCTCGGGCTACTACGCCATGGTCGTCGACGCGAACGGTGCGGTCTGCCAAGCCAAGACCGAGCTCGGTGCGGGTTTTGGCTTCACCGCGGGGGACGACGTTGTGCGACGTCCGGACGGCAGCATAGTCTGGGCGAATGCCGAGAACGACGCCGTCAACATCGTCACGCTCACGCCTCAGTAGTCGAAGGCGCGCCCAGCCGCGTCGCGCGCGCGGAGCGCTGCTCGGTGTGCTCTGGCCTTTCGCCGCCGTCGTGCTCGCGGCGTGCGGGACGATCACGTACATCGTCCAGCAGTACGGCGGTGAGCCGCGGCCGAACGAAGAGATAGCCATCCTTCGCATCAACGGCGGGGAAGGGCCGCGCGTCGCGTCGCTCGACGGCGAGAGTCTCGGCCCGGGCATCAGCGATGCTCACACGCGGTTGCACATCGAGATGCTGCCGGGAATGCACGTCGTAGAGATCGAGCAAGCACAGGGTTTCTACCCGACGCCGAAGCTCAGGTTCTCGGCGCAAGCCGGGGGCGTGTACCGCGCGGTGATGGCCACGGCGCTGGTTCGGGACGCAAAGCCCGGGCAGGGAATGCTGGTCCCGCGCCTTTACGAGGTGGACCGAGACTCGGACGCCCTG
Source organism: Polyangiaceae bacterium (assembly GCA_036393455.1). Lineage (GTDB taxonomy): Bacteria > Myxococcota_A > Polyangia > Polyangiales > Polyangiaceae > DASWGX01. The sequence goes on along the minus strand of DASWGX010000206.1, from coordinate 2,963 downwards.
ATCCGCGACGCGACCTGGCAGCCGCCGCGCCGCGCGCGCGTTCCGCGACCGGAGCCGGTCAGACCAGGGTTGCCGGCCGAGCTGGGCTCCGCCGACGCCGGGGTCGACGAAGCGCCGGAAGACAGGGACGCCGGAGTCGCCGACGCGGATGCCGCGGCGGCAGCGAGCGACGCCGCCCGTCCCCCGGATCACGCCGATTCCGGGGCGAGTCTCGGAACGGATTCGGGTATGCCGCCGTCGCCCTGACGGGCGTCGTTTGTTCTGAGCGACGCTGCCGAGGGCTGCTCGCTGCCGCGGGGCGGCGTGCCACGCGTGCGACGACTTGGATACGTGACGAACGGGCCGAGACGCGTCGAAGCGCGGACGTTCGGCGGCGCCGGATGCGGCGCGGGCGTGTGGCGCGCGGGTATGGGCAAGGCTTCGAAGGTGCCGACGCGCGTGGCACGGAGATTGCGACCGCTGGGGTCGACGCCCGTGTAACGCGTCCGAGCGAGCGCTGCACCCGGTGTGAGCACGTCGCACCCATGCAGGCCAGGAGGCAGACATGCAATTGAACAAGGCAATTGTCGCGGGTCTGATCGGCGCCCTCGGTATGACCGTCATCGCCTTCTTGGCCCGCGCTGCAGGGATGCCCATCGACATGGAGATGGCGCTAGGCTCCTTGCTGACGCTGGACTCCAACCCCGCGACGTGGTTGCTCGGTTTGGTCATCCACTTGGTGATCGGAGCGGTGTTCGGAGTCGGCTATGCGGCGCTCTTCGAGAAGGTTCTCCACCGCTCGGGTGCGGGGCCCGGCGCCGCTCTCGGTCTCGTCCACGGGCTTCTGAGTGGCCTCCTGCTCGGCCTGATACCGGCGCTGCACCCGCTCATGCCCGGGCTCATGCCGGCGCCGGGACTGTTCATGGTCAACGCCGGTGGCGGAGCGCCGCTGCTGTTCTTCGGGCTTCACGCCATGTTCGGCGCGATCGTCGGGCGCTGGTACGCGCCGGTCCGGTTGCGCAATCGGCGGCTGGCCCACACGGTGTGAACGCGGTGGAGCGCGGCACTCGTTTCGCCGGCGTCACTGGTGCGCGCGCTTTCGCCGCGCCGTCGCTGCACGGCCACGTTGACTCCGCGATGCACCGGACGGCCGAGCGACTGGCCCGACTGCATCACCTGCTGAAAGGCGCCGGAGCGCGCTGGAACGGGATTTTTCGCCCCGAGCGTGCGGTTTGCAAACCGATTGCCGGCAGGCCATTGCCGGACGAGGCACGCACCTTGCTACGAATTGGTACGTCGGAAACACGCGTTAGCTTCGATTCGAAAGGAGGCGACTCGATGTCCAGAGCTCGGAGCAAGTGCAACGAGCAGGGTGCTCGCGCGACCGCGAGACCTCGCGGTGACCGACATTTCGCGGAGCTCGCGCGCAACTGTCGATTCGCGAGCGCGTTGTGCGGGGCGCGCGCCGGCTATCGGGAAGACTAGGAGCTCTCCGTGCGATATCGCATCTTGGCTTGTGACTACGACGGCACTTTGGCTCGCCGCGGCCGGGTAGGCGACGAGACGACGCGGGCGTTGCGGGCGTTGACCAGGACGGGGCGCAAGCTGGTGTTGGTCACCGGACGCGAGCTCGACGATCTTCGCAACGTCTTTCCTTCGATCGAGGTTTTCGACTGGGTCGTCGCGGAAAACGGCGGTTTTATCCATCAGCCGGCCACCGGGGAAGAGCGCGCGCTCGGTCCGCCGCCGCCCCAAGCGCTCGTCTCCGAATTGACGTCGCGAGGCGTTCACCCCCTTTCCGTCGGTCGCGTGATCATCGCCACCTGGGAACCGCATCAGACGGTGGTGTTCGAAACGATCCAGCGCCTGGGCCTCGAGCTGCAGGTCATCTTCAACAAGGGCGCGGTAATGGTACTGCCGCCGAACGTCAACAAGCGTTCGGGACTGGAAGCGGCCCTCGACCGGCTCGGGCTGTCCGTGCATAACTGTATTGGAGTGGGGGACGCGGAGAACGATCACGCGTTTCTCGGTGTCTGCGAGTGCTCCGTGGCGGTTGCCAATGCGCTGCCCGCTCTGCGCGAGAGCGTCGACTGGGTGACGGACTACGATCACGGGGCGGGCGTACGGCAGGTGATCGACGCGCTGATCGCTGACGACTTGCAAGGTTTCGAGAGGCGCCTCACGCGCCACCATGTGCCGGTCGGCACGACGGCAGCCGGTGAGCCAGCAGCGATCGCGCCCTATGGGAGCATCGTGCTCGTGGCGGGAAGCTCGGGAAGCGGCAAGTCGACGGCCACGGCCGGCATACTGGAACAGCTCGCCGAACGCGGCTACCAGCTCTGCATCGTCGACCCCGAGGGCGATCACGAGCGCGCGCCGGGCGTCGTCGTCCTCGGCACTCACGAGCAGCCGCCGCAGCTCGAGCAGGTCGTCCAGGTACTGTCCGCGCCACAAGCTCACGTCGTGGTCAACCTGCTGGCCGTATCGTTGTCGGACAAGCCGGATTTCTTGCTCGCTCTCTTGGCTCGATTGTTCGAGCTCCGCGCCACGACGAGCCGCCCGCACTGGATCGTCATCGACGAGGCCCATCACATGCTGCAAGACGGCTTCATGCCGGCGCTCCTGACCCTGCCGCAGGAGCTCGGCGGTTTGATGCTCGTCACGGTGAACCCCGAACGGCTGAACCGCGTGCTGCTCGGCCGCGTCGACGTGGTGATCGCGGTGGGCCGCGACGGCGAAGCCACGCTGGCCACGTTTGCGCGCGTGCTCGAGCGGGCTCCTCCCACGATCGACGCGGCGCCGGAACGGCCCGGCCAGGCGTTGCTCCAGCATGCGCGCGCGCGGCGCGCCGAGCTCGTCAACCTCACGCCCTCGAGGGTGGTGAACCGCCGTCACAAGCGCAAGTACGCGCAAGGAGAGCTGGGCCCCGACAAGAGCTTCTACTTTCGAGGCCCTGACGGTCGTTTGAATCTGCGGGCTCAGAA
>DASWGX010000205.1:0-6625 GCA_036393455.1 Polyangiaceae bacterium | reverse complement strand
CCATCCCAGCGCCCCTTCGCCCTCGTCCTATCTCCCATCCGGCCCGATCATCAATCAACGCTGGTGCGGGCTGGTGCGGGCCGTCCGCAAGGCGGTCGCGTGCTAACCTCTTCCCCGGCCCGCCGATGGAGCTCCAGTTGCTGTACTTTGCCGCGCTCCGCGATCGGGTGGGCAAGAGCGAAGAGTCGCTCGTGCTCGGCGAGCCCGAGGTCACGGTGACGGATTTGCTCGCGCTGCTGGAACGGCGCCACCCCGGGCTCAAGGGCTGCCTCGGCGGCGTTCGCGTTGCCGTCAACGAGTGTTTCGCGGAGGCGGCGGAATCGATCCGTTCCGGCGACGTGGTGGCGCTCATCCCGCCGGTCGCCGGAGGTTGAGCATGGTTCTTCTAGCGAGCGCCTCGCGCGCCCGCTATGCTCCGCGCGGGTGAGCGGCGTGTTCCGCATCGGGATCGACGAAAACGGCCTCGGGGCGCGGCTCGGCCCTCTGATCGTCACGGGTGTCATGGCCCGCTTGAGCGACGTTCCGGCCGCGTTTTTCTCACGCAGGCTCCCCAAGCGCATCAAGAAAGATCTCGACGACTCCAAGGCGCTCGTCAGTCACGGCGACGTCGACCTCGCCGAGGCCTGGGCGCGAGCTCTGGTCGGACCCGAAGCGCGCGACCCGGCCGCGCTGGTCGGCGCGCTCGCTCTCGAAACGGAGGCGGAGCTGCGCGCCCCGTGTCCGGGCAGCGTGGCGACCCAATGCTGGAGCACGAAGCGCGAAAGCTTCGTCGCCGATGCCGCCACGGTCAGCCGTGTCGAAGGTCACCTCCGCGCCCTGCGCGCCCGCGGCATCGACGTCATCGCGGTTCGTTCCAGTATCGTTTGCACCAAGCGGCTGAACCTCGACAAGGAGCGCGGGCTGAATCGCTTCATCAGCGACCTGCACGCGATGGAACGTCTATCCCTGGCGTTCCGCCGCATGGCGAAGAGCGACGTCGAGGCCGTCTGCGGCAAGGTCGGCTCCATGACCGACTACTCGCGCTTTTTCGGTCCGTTCGGAGGCCATCTGCACGTGGTGCTCGAGCAGCGGCGCGCGCGGAGCGCCTACAAGTTCCCTACCTTTGGTACGCTTTCTTTCGTCAAGGACGCCGACGCCAAGGATCCGCTCGTCATGCTGGCGTCGCTGGTCGGCAAGTACGTGAGAGAGCTCTTGATGGCGCGCGTCGCGCGCTTCCACGAGCCGCGCCACGACGGAACCGGGCCGAGCGGCTACCACGATCCGGTCACGAGCGCGTTCGTGGAACGGACGCGCATCTCACGCGGCCGCCGGCGCGTGCCCGAGCAATGCTTCGAGCGAAAAGGGGCGGTGGAGGCGGAACCGGCCGGCGCTTTCGCGACGGAAGGCGCATGAGGGACGAGCGATCTCGGCGCATCGTCGAGGGGCGGCTCGGATGGGAAATGGCGCGCTTCGGCGCGCCGCTCGCGCTCGGTATGGGTCTGCAAACGACGTTCAATCTCGTCGACGCGTACCTGATCGGACGGCTCGAGCCGGAGCAAGCGACGCCGGCGCTCGGCGCGATCGGCATTTGCGACCAGCTCGCGGCGCTCGGCACCATCGTGAGCTACGGCATGTCCGTCGCCACGGCGGCGCTCGTGAGCCGGCGCCAGGGCGAGGGTGACGCGGCGGGCATGCGCCGCGTCGCGTGGCAGTCGCTCCTTTTGATCTCCGGCTTGAGCGTCGCCTTCGCTCTGCTCGCCATCTTCGGCGCAAGGACGCTGATTTTCGACGTGGTCGGCGCGAAGGGCGATGTCGCAACCTACAGTGTTTCGTACTTGCGCGTGCTGGTGGGTGGGAGCTTCACCATATTTCTCCTTTTGCACTTGACGACGCTGCTCCGCGCCGCCGGCAGCAGCAAGACGCCGGTCAGCATGCTCATCGTCGCGAACGTGGCGAACCTGCTGCTGGCGGTCGTCCTGGTGTACGGGCCCGGGCCTGCGCCGCCCCTTTTCGGCTGGGGCACCGCGCTGGCGTCCTTGCTCGGGATCCCGCGGCTCGGCTTGATGGGCGCCGCCTGGGCCACCCTGATCGCGCGCTTCATCGTGCTGTTGCCGCTGTTCGTGATCGTGGTGCGGCGCTTCGAGCTGTTTTCACCGTCGCTGCCGCGAAAGCCCGACGCCGTCGCGCTGCGCCGCATCGCGAGCCTCGGCTGGCCTTCGAGCGCTCAGCTCGTCGTACGCATTCTCGCGATGCTGCTCACGCACTCCCTGGTGGCGCGCGCCTACACCACGGCAACCGATCAGTCCGCCACGGTAGCGCTCGGCATCGTGTTCCGGCTCGAAACGATGGCGCTGTTCGTCGCGCTCGGCTGGGGTAGCGCGGCGCAGACGTTCGTCGGGCAGAACCTCGGCGCCGGTCAGCCGCGCCGGGCGAAATCGAGCGGCTGGTACGCGAGCCTTTTCAACTCGCTGATGATGGTCGCGCTCGCCGTCGTGTACCGGGTCTGGGGCGAGTCCATCGTGGCGCTCTTCGACGACGAGCCGCGCGTCGTCGATACGGCGCGGAGCTATTTCGCCTGGGTCGGGTGGGCCTACGTAGGCCTCGGAACCGGCATCGCGCTCGGCTCGGCGATGCAGGGAGCCGGCGCGACGCGCCAGTCGCTGGCGCTCGACGCGCTGGTCGCCGGCTGCTTTCAAGTTCCGGGGAGCCTCGCCGTCGTGTACCTGCTCGGCGCCGGCTACACGTCGCTGTGGCTCGTGGTGGCGCTCACCTACGTCGCGTTCGCCGCGGCCTACGCCGTGAGCTACCAGCGCGGGGGGTTCTTGCGGACGGTGCTGGCTTAGCGTCCGTGTCCCGGCCCAATGATCTTCTTCCACGCCTCGCCGACGTTCCAGTCGTCGTGCACGTGCGGCGGGTGGTGGCACTCGCTGGCGCAGCTCGTGCGCTCCGGCGCAAGGACCATGAGCGCTTTGTCCGCCGGGTCGCCGATGTGACGCGAACCGGGTCCGTGGCAAACCTCGCACTGCACCGATTTCAGTTTGTCGACGAACGTCACGGTCGAGCCTCCGGGCTTCTCGTAGCCGGTCACGTGGCAGCCCACGCAGTCGAGGTTGTATTCCTTGTGCTGCTCGGAAAGCGAGGCGTACGCCGTCGCGTGCCGGGTCTGGTCCCAGAAAGCCAGGGCCTCGATGTGACAGCCGCCGCACGCGGCCGAGCCGACGTAGCGGCTCTGGCCGGGGCCCGGTTCGGGCGGCGCGTGATCGGCGAAGGCCTTCTTGTTGTGCTCGTTGACGCGGCGGTAGTAGCTCTGAAACCGCGCCGCGACGCTCGCGTCGCGACCGGCGGATTCGCGCACGGGGATCAACCGGTAGCGGAAGAAACTGCCGTCGCGCGGAGCGACGGGCTCGCGCAGCGACCCGAGCTCGTCGCGCAGCTCCGCGACGTCGGAGCGCCGCGCGTCGATGTCGCTTTGCTTCGCGCCGTTGGAGGCGGCCGCGGCGATGCGGCGCTCGAGACGTTCGATGCGCCGCTCCAGACTCGCGCGGCGCTCGAGCGCTTCGAGGCCGGTTCCGTCGGCGAAGCGGAAGTCGCCGTCCTCGACGAACAGATCGACGATCGCAATGCCCTGGCCGTGGTTCGGCGCCTGAATCACCAGCGTTTCACCGACGCGAACCGCGGGTATCGGCTCGTCGTTGACTTGGCCGCGGTCGTACGGCTTGCCCAGGACCATCAGGTGAAAGCCCTGCACGCGCTCCACCAGGCGCAGCGCCTCACCGCGGCCGATCGCGGCGAGCAGCAGGCGGATCGGGGCGCCTTCCTTTTTCAGGGCGCCGAGCGCGTCGCGTGCCGCCGCTTCGACGTCGCTCATCGCGACGGCGTCGGGAGCACCGCGGTCGTGCTTCGGTTCGCTGATACCGGCGATGCCGACGCGGTAGCCGCCGGCCTGGATGACGCGGGTCGCCGCGAAGGGCTCGCCCGCGGCGCGCAGGTTTGCCGCCACCGCCACGGCCCCGGCCTGCTCTTTTAGCTCCCTGAAGCCCGCGGCACCGTCGGCCCAGTCGTTGGCCCCCGGCGCCCAGGCGACGAGCTTCATGGCGCGCAGCGACGCGGCAATCGCACCCGCCTTCCAGCGGGCTTGCACGCGCGCGCGCGCCTCGATTTCCGGATCCTCGAAAAACAGCGGCCCGGCCGCCACCAAGAGGGACCCGCCCGCCTCGGAGCCGCCCGCGTCGAGCAAAGCCGCGGCGTGATCGAGGCCCCCGAGCATGTCGCTCACGCATCCGCACGGCTCGAGGGCGCCGGCCAGCGTGGAGAGCGCGTAGAGCCTGAGGCTCGGCTTGGAGATGGGCGCGCTCGCCGGGTCGGTGCCGCGCTTGCAGCCCTGAGCTAGCCAAAGCAGGCAGGAAAGCCACAAAATCGCCCGGAACCGGCGGGAAAACTTCATCCCCGAACCTCTAGCGCAGTCTCGAGCGGATAGGCCCGGGAAGCAGGGCCCCGGCGACAATTTCCGGTCGGGCTGAGCTCCGCGGGCGAGCGGCCGTAAGTAGGAGCGAGCAACATGGGTACCATGCCTGCAAGCGCGGACGCGCGGCGCCGGTCTCTCCCCAAGAATTTCGGCCCCTTCATCCTCGAACGCCGTCTCGCCGTCGGCGGCTCCGCGGAGGTATTCCTCGCGCACCCCAAGCACGGCCAAGCGCCGGCGCCGCGTTTCGTCATCAAGCGGCTGCTGCCGGGCAAGCAACGGGACTTCAAGGTGCTCGAGCGCGAGGCATCGCTGCTGCGCGCGATCCAGCACCCGAACGTGGTGCGCATGTACGGGGCGGGCGTCATCGACGGCGAGCCCTACCTGGCGATGGAGTACGTCGACGGCGTCGATCTGTATCGGCTGTTGAGGCGTTGCGAGGCGGAGGAGAGGCGCGTGCCTCCGGGGCTCGCGGCTTACATCGCCATACGCGTCAGTGAAGCGCTCGGCGCCGTTCACAGCGTACACGACGCCAGCGGCAGGGCGCTCAACATCGTGCACCGCGACGTGACACCGTCGAACGTCTACCTGTCGACGCAGGGCGAGGTAAAGCTCGGCGACTTCGGCATCGCGCACTTCGAAGAGTCGGACATGGCCGGACCGAACGCGGGGCTCAAAGGAAAGTTCGGCTACCTCGCACCGGAGCAAGTGGCCGGCGAACCCTTCGATCATCGCGCGGATCTGTTCGTCTTGACCGCGCTGTTCGGGGAAATGCTGCTCGGTGAACGCATTTTCCCCGGAAGCGGACACCTGGCCGTGCTCCTCGCGATCCGCGACGGCAACGTCGAGCCGCTGCGGCGCGCCTACTCCAAGCTGCCGCCGGGGCTGCCCGCCTTCTTCGAGAAAGGCCTGGAGCAGGATCCGAGCGATCGCTTCCAGAGCGCGGCGGAGCTGGGGTCGGCGCTCGTGCCCTTCGAGAAAAGCGCGCGCGAGACGCTGAAGCGCACGCTCGCCGAGTGGGTGAAGTGGGCCGTCGATTCGAGCCAGCTGCAAAAGCGGATCGAAGGCAAGATTCGCGACTCGGTCGAACGCATGAAGGCCGTACGCTCGCCTTCGACGGCCTTCACCGTGCCGGCTCCGCGCACCCAGTCGCCGGTCCCGGCGGCCTCCGCCCCGGACACCGAACCGCAGCCGTCGCTCGTGCGCCGGAGCGACGGATCGGAGCTCGGCCCGGTACCGCTCTCGCGCTTGATCGAGCTCGTCGCCACGGGCGAGCTCGCCGCCGACGACGAGGTCGCGCTGATGGGGAACCCTTTCCAGCGCGTGCGCGAAATCGACGAGCTGGCACGCCACCTGCTGCCTTCGACCACCGCGACCACGAGCCGGCTGTTCGAACCCGGTGCGCCGGATTTCAGCGCCAAGCTCGAGGAAACGCCGATGCTCAAGGTGCTGGCGCGGCTGCGACGAACGGCGGAAACGGGCGCCTTGTTCGTGCAGCGGCGCGACGCGCACGGCCCGACCCGGCGCAAGGAGATCTACTTGCGGCAAGGGCGCGTGCACCACGTGGCCTCGAGCGAGCGCGAGGAGCTCTTGGGCGAATACATGGTGCGGCGGGGCCGCATCGGCCGCGCCGAGCTCGAGCTCGCCCTCTCTTCCATGTCGAGCTTCGGGGGACGCCTCGGAGACACGCTGATCGGCCTCGGGCTCGTGTCCGCCGTGGACATTTTTCGAGCCATCCGCGATCAGGGGCGCGATCGCGTCGCAGCGCTCTGCGGCTGGTCGGTGGGGGACGCGGTCTTCTATCGAAATACCGAACCGGGCCCCGTCAACTTCCCGCTCGACCTCGATCTCGCGAGCCCGATGATGGCGGGCGTCATTGCCGCCGCCAAGGGCGGCGTGCGCGCCGCCTTGCCGTCCGACGACACGCCGCTCTCGCCCGGTCCCCGCAGCGAAGCCGCGCGCAGCCGCCGCGAGCGCGGCAATGCGCCCATGTCTCTGCAGCTGGTTCCGGGCCTCTTGCGCGAGCGGCTCACGGTCGGGCAAGCCATCGAGCGTCTGACTCAGGAGCCCGAAAGCCCGAGCTTGCGCAGAATCTCGGAACAAGAGGCGTGCGCGGCGCTCTTGACGGCCCGCTCGCTCGGCTGGCTGATGCTGAGCGAGCGCTAGGGGCTCGGCACGAAAGGC
>DASWGX010000204.1:0-2428 GCA_036393455.1 Polyangiaceae bacterium | reverse complement strand
CGCGCGTAGGCGCCCATGCCCGGGATGGGCGTCTTCGGTGTGACGACCTTGTCGTCGAAGGGGATTTCGAAATGCACCACTTTGGCCATGCTTGCCTCCTGAGCTCATCGAACTCGCGTCCTGGCGTTTAGTGCCGCGGCTGGAGTCCCGCAACCCCTTTTTCGTAGCCTCCGCGTTGCGGGCCTCGCCATGCTGTAGTAAGAACGACTACATGCCCGACTACAAGGCGAGCGACTACAAGGCGAGCCGCGTTCTGAGCCTTCGCATCGCCGAAGATCTACTCGAAACGCTGCGCGCGCGCGCGCAAGACGACGGGCGCAGCCTCTCCGGAGAAGTCGTTTCGATCCTCAGAGCGGAGCTCGAGTCGGAGCGCAGTCCGCGCCAGAAGCCCCTCCCGATCGGCGGCTGGCTTGCCCACCTCGACGTGCCGGAAACGCACGCAGAGTTTCGTGCCGCTCGACGGGCCGCGAGCGCGAGACTTCTCGAGCGGACGAGCTCGAAGTCCCGGCATCGCTGAGCGAGCAGTCGGGGCGCGCCATGAAAGAGTACGTGCTCGATACGCACGCAACCCGGAATTCCGTATCTTGCCGCACGATCTCGAACAGGCTGGCGAGTTCGTTCTCTTGTCCTCGCTGCGAGACCCTTTCGATCGAATGATCGTAGCCGCAGCGCGAACCGTGGAGCATCCGTTGATCACCTCGGACCAGGCGATTGCCGCAAGCGGCTTGGTCGCGGTGATCTGGGATTGAGCGATGACGCTCCCCGGTATGCACGGGGCTCGGGCTCGGGCCCCCGCCCGGGCAGGTGAGGGCCGCTCGGCGCGAGCGAGCGCGGCCACCTTGGCCCGGCCCGTCGACCGAGCTACTCTCGCCCCCGGAGGTAACGATGCGGGCCAACACGAGCGGGAGTTACGGAACGATGTACTACGTCGACGACATGGCGCAGGCGCAAGCGTTCTATCGCACGGTGCTCGGGGTCGAGCCGCGGTACGAGAGCGCGGAATGGACCGAGTTCGATCTCGGCGACGGGAGCGCGCTCTGTCTACACGCTGTCGAGCGCGGCAAACGCCCGACCGAAGCGGCGTGCTGGTTGCACGGGTCAGCGACATTCACACGGTCGTCACGCGACTCAAAGGCGCGGGCATCGAGTTCGTGCGCGACGTGCACGAGGTTCACCCCGGCGCCTATTCCGCGGATTTCCGTGACGCCGAGGGGAACATGGTGAGCTTGTACGCCTTGGACGAAGGCTGAAGAGAGCTAGGAGCTTGTTTGGATGGAACGATGAGCCAGTCGACTCCAATCTCTTCACAGGCACGCGCGAGCTCCTTCGATACATAGCCGCCGACCGAAAGTTCGACTCCCTGGCGGTGGGCGATCGCTACGCTCTTCCGAATCAGCTCGAGGACCGCTGGATGAGTTGGTTTGTGTCATCGCGTGCGCGCCGTGGTGACCCGCATCCTCGGGGCACCGGCTATCGCCTGCTCGTTGCCCGCGAAGGCAACGAAGCGTTGGCGATTGCAAGGACGTACCCGGTCCGATTCACATGGTGGTGAGCGACGTGGTCATGCCCGGGCCGAGCGGCCCCGAAATCGTGGAAATGGTGCGGCGCCGCTGCGCATCCGCGAAGGCGCTGTTCATGTCGGGTCGCTGGTCATCGCCTCCGAGGGTAGCACTCCGCGCGCATCGGTTGCGCCGGAGCGCGGTTTGGAGGAGGCTCGGGCGTTCGAACATGAGCATCAGGTTCGGTCGCTTTACGGCGGACACAGAGCGGTTCGAGCTCCGGCGCGGAGGCGAGGTAGTGCCGGTTCAGCGTCGCGTGCTCGAGACGATACTGTTTCTGGCGAACAGCGGCGGTCGCTTGGTGACGCGTGAAGATCTGCTGAAGGGGCCGTGGCAGGGCGCGCTGGTGAGCGACGCCGCGCTCAAGCACGCGATCATGCACGCGCGCCGCGCCCTCTTCGACGCGGAGCAGCCGCACTCTTTCATCGTGACCGTGCGCGGCAAGGGTTACCGCTTCTCGGCGCCGGGGGAACGTCACGACGCGCCGCCCGCCGCGAGCGGAACGGGGCTCTGGCACGCCGCCCAGGGCCAGTCGCGACGCGAGCGCCCGCGCGAGGCCGGCTCCACGCGTCCCGAACGACTCGCGGTGTCGCGCTCGGCGCTCAAGCTCGCGCAGAGTTACGGCGACCCGCTGCACGAGCTCCACGCGCAGCTTGCGCACGCGCAACACCTGCTCGAGCAAGGCTTCGGGCTGGAGCTCACACGGCTGGTTGCCGAGCACGCGTCGCTGGCGGCGCGCGTGCGGCATCCGGCGCACCTGTGGTTTTCGGTGCTGCTCTCCTGGGCATCGCTGTTTCGCGAGGGCCGCGCGCGTTCGGCCGCGCGCGTCTTGCTGCGGAGCTTGCCGTTCGGGCGTCGCTTCGTCGGTC
>DASWGX010000203.1:0-15421 GCA_036393455.1 Polyangiaceae bacterium | reverse complement strand
AAAAGCCGCGGCGTTGAGATCGGGCGCCGATTCGCCCCGGGACCCACGGCGTACGATGGTAGCGGCGACCGCGATGGCTGCGACCGCTGCGCTGGATTGTCCCCGCGTCCTCTGCGGCGTGCGCGACGGATTCGACGCGGCAAGCGGTCGGACGCGAAGCCCCTCGCAATGGCGCTGGTTCGGATCGCGGGGCGTCCCAAGCGCGAGACAGACTGCGTCTCGCGCGCGTCGTGCTGGCTGCCGGGTTTCCCGTTGATGCTGCGCGCGCCGCGTACGAGGCGCTCGCCTGCGCGATTGGCGGCTTACTCGACGAGCCGGCGCAGCCCGGGGACGGCGCTCTGGTCGAGGCCGTTTACCGCGAGCCCTCGCCTGCGGGGCGGCTACCCAGCGCAGCACCGCTCGCCATGTTGCATGACCTGAGCTCCCTCGACGCTCAGGGCGTGGCAGTCGATGCCGATCTGGCGGCGCACGCGGTGAGCGAGGCCGAGCAATGGTTAGAGCGCCCTGGCTCGCTCACCGCGCACCATCCGCCCTCGAATAGCGAGCGCGGGAAGGCGGCTGGCGTCCTCGCGCCAGCACCGGCAGATCGATGATGCCGAGCTCGCGAGCCCGCCCGTCTCGGGCGAGGACATGGATCTTCCGGCGAGCTCGCGCGATCATCGAGGCATGCCTGGGCATGAAATCCAGTCGACGCGTCTTCTTGGAGCGACAGAAGCGCAGGGTCCATTCCTCGGCGGCGGCGACCAAGCGTGTGACCGTGAATGATTTCCGAACCGATCCTATGTTCCCGCGCATCGAGCGCGCGGTCGCCGCGATCCTGGCCACCGGCAAAGTGGTCGCCCCTGTCGACGTGCTCGTGAGGATGGACATCCTTGCGCCGACGGATCTCGACGCCTGGCGCTTAGGCCGCGTGCCGTACCTCGAACGTGTGATCCGCGGCAGCCTCTCCCGTTTGAGCCGGCTGCTTCGCATCCTCGGCTTCCATTGTCACGACCTGAACCTCGTCCCTTCTCACACCGTGTACTTGAGGCATGGAAAGGGCCCGGCCACGCCGCTGCGCTTCACGAAGACACGCGAGGAAAAGCTCGAAAGGATCTATGCGCGCCATTTCGTGTGGCCGGGGAAAGGCCCTTTTCACCCGCCGCGTAGGAAGTCGAGTGCGCCAGCATGAGCGAGTCGGAGTCAACGGAACGAGTGAGGCTCGCTGCCGCCCTGGACGAAGAGGAGGCACGCATTCAGCGACTCGAGGCGCAGCATGCTGAAGCAAAAGCTCGTGTCGATGCGCTCCGCACCCGGCTGACTGCGCTCGACGAAACGCCGGTAACACGCGTCACGGCGTGCACGGGCCCGCCGCGATCGCCGATCGAGAAGGTAAAGCTCTTTCGACAGCTCTTTCGCGGTCGCGAGGATCTTTACCCGACGCGCTTCGAGAGCAAGAAGACGGGCAAGGCGGGCTACGCGCCCGCGTGTTCGAACAAGTGGGCCCCGGGCCTTTGTGCGCTGAAGTCGGGCGGCAAGTGCGGCGACTGTACCCACCAGGCGTTCCTCCCGGCGGACGACAGAGCCGTGCTCGGGCACCTACGCGGCGAGCACGTGATGGGCGTCTATCCCATGCTCCCCGACGAGACGTGCTGGTTCCTCGCCGTTGATTTCGACAAACACACGTGGAAAGCGGATGTCCGCGCGTTCACCGAAACCGCGCGGCGACTGGGTCTGCCAGTGCTCGTCGAGCGATCGCGATCGGGAAACGGCGCGCACGCGTGGTTCTTTTTCTCTGAACCCATACCCGCGGCGACCGCACGCAAGATCGGCTGCCACGTCATCACCGAGACGATGGCGTCGCGCCACGAGCTCAGCATGGAATCCTACGACCGGCTCTTCCCGAGCCAGGACACGATGCCGCGCGGCGGGTTCGGCAATCTCATCGCGCTTCCGCTTCAACACGGACCGCGCCAGCAGGGTAACGCGGTCTTCTTGGATGAGAACCTGAACGCGTATCCAGACCGCGAACAGTGGTCGGTCCTCGCGTCCGTCCAGTGCATCCCAGCGTGGACCGCGGAGCGGATCGCATCGGATGCGGCGCGCACGGGGACCGTAGTCGGCGTTCGTAGTGCCGACGTGGTGGACGATGAGGAGGACGCCGCTCCGTGGACACGCCCGCCCTCGGGTAGGCTGCCGATCCGGCCGATCACTGGGCCCCTGCCCACGCACGTGTCCGCTGTTCTCGCCCAGCGTCTGTTCGTCGCCAAGGAGGGCCTTCCGTCGGCGCTCCTGAATCAGATCAAGCGTCTCGCTGCCTTTCAGAACCCCGAGTTCTACAAGAAGCAGAGCATGCGCCTCTCGACGGCCACGACGCCGCGGGTGATTTGGTGCGCCGAGGATCTGCCCAAGTACGTCGCCCTCCCGAGAGGATGCAGTGTCGATCTCCAGGAACTCCTGCGGGGCCACCGCATCGCACTCGACGTCGTCGACGAGCGCGTGACGGGCGCGGTGCTCGAGCTTCGCTTCCGCGGCACACTCACCGCCGTCCAAGAGGCTGCGGCGCGCGCCTTGCTCGCACACGACACGGGCGTCTTCGTCGCGCCGCCCGGCGTCGGCAAGACGGTGATCGGAACCTACCTCGTGGCGTCGCGTGCGTGCAGCACCTTAGTTCTCGTTCACCGCCGTCCTCTGCTCGATCAGTGGCTCGCGCAACTTTCGCTGTTCCTCGGCCTCGATCCGAAAGAAATTGGCCAGATCGGAGGCACGAAGCGCACGGCGACGGGTCGCGTGGACGTTGCTATGATCCAGAGCCTCGTGCGCAAAGAGTCCGTCGCCGACCTAGTTGCCGGATACGGCCAAGTGATCGTCGACGAGTGTCACCACCTGCCCGCCGTCCAGTTCGAGCGCGTCCTCCGCGAGGCGAAGGCCCGCTACGTTGTCGGACTGACGGCCACGCCACAGCGCCGCGATGGCCATCATCCGATCACGGAGATGCAGCTCGGTCCCACGCGTTTCAGGGTGGCCGCTAAGTCTCAAACGGCGGCCCGCCCGTTCGAGCATCGTCTCATCGTTCGGGAGACGGAGTTTCGCACCGGTGCCATCGATGCCAAATTGGTCATCCAGGATCTCTACGCCCAACTTTCACGCGATGAAGCGCGGAACGCGATGATCCTGAACGATGTCGTGCGGGCCCTCGAAGAAGGACGTTCGCCAATTCTCCTCACGGAACGAAAAGACCACCTCGAATACTTCGCGAACCGGCTCGAACGTGTCGCACGGCATCTCGTGGTGCTCCAAGGGGGCATGGGAGCGAAAGCGGATCGCGCGGTTCGCGCG
Organism: Polyangiaceae bacterium; assembly: GCA_036393455.1. Taxonomy (GTDB): domain Bacteria; phylum Myxococcota_A; class Polyangia; order Polyangiales; family Polyangiaceae; genus DASWGX01. The sequence goes on along the minus strand of DASWGX010000203.1, from coordinate 12,103 downwards.
CAACTCGAGGCAATTCCGCCGAACGAAGAGCGGCTCGTCCTCGCGACCGGGCGTTACATCGGCGAAGGGTTCGACGACGCACGACTCGACACGCTCTTCCTGGCACTGCCGGTCTCGTGGAAGGGAACGCTCGTCCAATACACCGGGCGGCTCCATCGGTTGCACCCGGGCAAGCGCGAAGTCCGCATCTTCGACTACGTCGATCGTGAGGTGCCGATGCTCCTCCGAATGTTCGAAAAGCGGTTGCGCGGGTACCGCGCCATCGGTTATGCGCGGGGCGAGGCGCCGCTCGGCTACTCCGAGCCCCAGCAGGAACGGATTGTCGAGTACGATCACGACGTGTTCCGTGCGTTCGATCACGAATCCGCGACCGATTGGCGCGATGACGCCGAGGAGTGGGAAGCACGGTGAAACGAAGCAAGAAAAAGAAGTCGACGCGATCCAAGTCGCGTCTGAGTGCGGCGAAGTTCGCCGAGATGATCGACGAAGCCACGGTCGACGCGCACGATGAATCCGAGCAGGTGACCGGCTGGTTCACCATGCTCGAGAACTACCTTGATCTGCCGTTCGACACAGAAGTGCTCGGTGTGCGCGTGACCGTGGAGCGGCTTGATCTTCGCAACGACAGTCGCATCGTCGCCACCTGCAAGCGCAACAACGCGAAACAGGTGGTCGACATCACGGAGCTGCCCTTGCCCACGCCAAGACCAGCGGGTGCAGAGTGGATCGAGGCCTACTGTCGCTGGCGCGGTGGACGATGAAGCTCCCGCTCGCAACCGTCGCGACGCTTTGGTAATCCCTCGAGAATCGAGAGCACGGCACCGGGGCTTTCCCGGCTCCGTGTTCCCATGCAAACCGGAGCAATCTCACCGCGTTACGGAGGCCACGCCCGGTGCCGGAATCGAAGAAAGCTCAGTTATTTCATGTATTCTGGTGGAGGCGCCGGGAATCGAACCCGGGTCCGCGAGGCATTCAGTCAACCTTCGTTCACGTGCGTAGCCGCTATGACCCCAGCGACAGGGTTTGTGGATTCGGCCACAACCTAGCCGCCAGTGTGTCTCACCCCGCCACCCTGGTGGCGCAATGGCGGGGCCAGCCTTGGTAATGACGCCCTTCCGCTACCAAGACTATCTTGCGGTTGGACGGCTCTCGGGTTTTTTAGGCCGCGAGGGCGAGTGCGTTATCGTTCGCAATTAGTACGGCCCGATTTTCGAGTGGGTCGGGCGCCACCGCACGCAGATTGACCTTCAGTCCCCACGTCGAAACCGATCGCCCCCGAAGGGAGAACGGTGTGGAGAGGCGAGAACCATAGCCTCGCCCTGCTTTCAGTCAAGGGCCCACGGGTGGCGCGGACCCCGGCCGTACGGTTCCGAGACGGTTCGAAGGCCTTGCAAGACGCTCGGCGCCCGTGCTCAAGGTTGGTCCATGGCAAGCGGCGCGCGTTCCTCGGCGTCCGCGATGGTGGCGACGGCGGTGCTCGCCCTCGCGACGGGATGTGAACGCTCGAAAGCGGACGGCGAGAGCACGATGAAGGCAGCGGCTCCGGCGTCGAGCGCGGCCGCCGATGGCGGTGCTGGCAAGGACTGCTGTATGGGTCTGAACGAGTGCAAGGGAAAGGGCGGCTGCGCCGTTCCCGAGTCGCACGCGTGCCGCGGCCAGAACGAGTGTCGCGGTCGCGGCGGCTGCAACGCGCATTGTCCGAAGTAGCCGGGTGTGATCGCGCCGGCGCGCGGTGGAGGCACCGACGGCGGTGGCGGCACAGGGTGGCACAAGAAAGCGCACGGCGGGCGGGCATGCTTCGTGCTTTTCGTGCTACCCGAACGCGTTCGCCTCCTTTCACAGCGCTTCCTTAACAGAGGGGGGGGAGCTAACCCTCAGGGCGGCCGGCGCTACTCGAGCATCTGCCCGAGCCGGCGCACGACGGCGCGGAAGTTCGGCCGATAGGCGTAGTCGTCGCGGCTGGTGTTGGTGCTGTTGCGCGTGCACGCGCTGGTGACGACGCCGCGGCGCCCGAGGCCGCGCACCAGATCGAGGACGCGCAGGCTCGGATAGACGCCGGCTCCGTACTGGATATCCGCGGGGGCGCCTCCGCCCGGTGGGTTGCATACGGGGCGGTTTTCGGCCGCCTCTTCGATGAAGCAATCGCAGGGCTCGCCCGCAATGCAGGTGACCGGGTCGGGAAGCGCGAAGGTGCAGGCGTATTGCAGGTCGTTGAGCCCGGCGTTCACTTTCTCGTGGCCGTTGATGGGGCTTTCGTTGGGATCCATGGACGTCTCCGGCACGATGGGGTCGCCGGTGATCGGGTTCGTCCCGGAGCGCGGTGCGATGCTTTCCTGCATGAACGGATCCGTCGGCGGCACGTACTCGCCCGGGTTGCCGGCGATCACCGCGAAGCGGTTCGCGTCGGCGAGGGCTTCGGGGCTCATGTACTCGAGCGCCTCGGTGTCGCTCGGGTCGACCGCGACGTCCTGCCACGGCACGCCGCCGACGACGGCGAAGGAGACGAGCGACGGGTGCCGGCCGCCAGCGTAGAGAGGACTGTCGACGAGGGCGCCGTTGCGATCGGTGACTTGCGTCGCGCTGAGCCCGTCGACGTAGCGGCTGACCGGGTAGAGCAGGTCCAATCCGAAACGGCGCTTTTGCTCGAAGCAGCGCAGGTTCACCGAGTCCTCGCTCTGGTCGAGCATGGTGACGGCGCACTCCGGGTCCTCGCCCAGCGGCTGGCACCCTGCGGGCGGCGTGCCTTCGGGGACGTTGCAAGAGCGACAGCACGGGTCGTTGGGATCGGCCGCGCAGCTCGAGGTGGCGGGAGGCATCCGGAACGGTGCGCTCCCGAGCGCGAGAGTTGCCGCCGCCCAGCCGAGGCCGCCGTCGATGAGCGAGCAGTCGTTTTCGTCCGTGAGCATCACGACCAGCACGGCCGAATCGGGCCGCAGGAACGCGGCACGCTGGTCCAGGAGCTCCTGATCGGTTCCGGTTATCTGAACCTGGCTGTTCACGACCGAGATCGACTCGTACGGGTCCGGATCCGCAAGGAAGCGATAGGCGGCTTCGAGCGACGACTCGTAGCCGCAGCCCTCCGATCCGGCCGCTTCGACGTGGCTCGCTACGTCGGTGAGCACCTGCGCCACGTTGACGACCCCTCCCGAGTCGGTGCCGTATTGGAGAAAGCCACGCTCTTCGAAACTCGTCAGGCCGGCACGTACCGTTGGAAGCAGGTGTGCGCGATCGTCCTGGGTAGGGTTGAAGCTGCTCCCCGTCGGGCCGCAGACGTCGCCGCCGTGTCCGCCGAGACTCGTCGTGATGACGCCGACGTGCAGATCCGCGATCGGCGTGAACTCCCGCGCGCCCTCGCTGCACGCCGCCGTGGCGTCCGGCGGCTGGGCCGCCACGGGGCTGCCGGCGTCGTCGACGCAGAGCGGGTTCGCGATACGCTCGAAGAGCGTGTCCATCGACTCGACGAAGAGGGCCTGCTTGTGTGCCATCGAGATCGAGTTGTCGATGATGATGAGCACGTCGAGCTTGGTCGCGGTGGTTTGCACGCCGTCGTCGACCCACGTCGGACCGCTCTGACCACCGCCGGTCATGCCGCCGCCGGTTCCCGCGCCGCCGGAGCCGGAGCCGCTCGCGCTCGACGAGGCGCCGCCCGAGCCCGTGGTCGACATCGCTCCGCTCGACGCGGCGCTGTTCGACCCGCCCGAGCCGGTCGAGCCCGAGCTTCCGGGGTTCGATGTTTCACCGCACCCGAGCGTGATGGCGACCGCCGCCGTGGCGACCGTTGCTCGCTTCAACCTTTGCATGAATCCTCCGACCAGCGAACTACGCGCCGCACGCACCCGAGCTTCCTTCGACCCACTCGCCGGCTCGTCGAACAGCGTAGCAGGCCGTCCGCGCCGAGCCAGGCCCGGCGGTGTTCGACCATGCGGTCCCGACTCAGCAGTCCCGACTCAGCAGTCCCGACTCAACCGCTGCCGAGCTCTTGCAGCATGTCCTCTGCGCGGTTCGCCCAACGGCGCGTGCGGCTCTGCTCGAGCCTGGAAGCGCCGCGGTAGCCATCGAGCGCGCGCTCGAGCGTTTCGCGCGCGGCGTCGCGCCTGCCGGCGATCGTTTGGTAGTGGGCGAGCGCGATCGAATGGTTGAGCCGCGGGCTCACTCTCACCAGGCCTTCCAGCATGTCGGCCGCGTCGCCTGGATTACCGGCCTGCGAAAGAGCCTCAGCATAGTCGAGCGCGGCGCTGTAATCGCGAAAGCCGCTGTCGAGCTCCATGACGCGTTCCAGGCGCGCCACCGCGGAGGCGGGCCGTTCGCGCCCGAGATCGCAGCGCGCCGCGCCGTGCAGCGCGCCCAAGTTGTCGCGCTCTTCCGACAAGATGCCTTCGTAGATCGCCAGGGCCTCGCCGTAGCGCTGCGCCCCTTCGAGCTGGTCGGCGTAGCGCAGCCGGTTTTTGGCCGTCGGCTGTTCTTGCGTGAGCCGTTCGAGCGCGGGCAGGGGCGTCGCGGCGCCGCCTGCGCGCTTTGAAAGCGCAAGGAAATTGTAGTCGCGCGCCTTGACGACGAGAAAGTACACGATGCTTCCTATCGGCGCGAACAGGACGAGGATGACGAGCCAATAGAGCGCGGCGCGGCGCCGGATCGCGTCGACGATCATCCAGAGATTGAAGCCGAGCGCGAGGTAGGAAATGACCGCGGCTGTCACGCTCAGCCCAGTCCGCCAGCGTAACGCTCCCGCATCACGAAGTAACCCACGAGGAGCAAGAGCAGCAAGAGGAGGCGAAACATCAGGGCGCGTTGGCTGGCTCGCTGCCGTCCCTGCTCGAAGCCGCGAAGCCTTGCGCGCAGGTCCGCGACTTCGCTTTCGAGCGCTACGACGCGCCGCACGAGCGTTTCGGCGGGGCGATCGCTACCGAGGTCGGCGGTTTCCGGCGGCGAATCGGTCATCGGCCCGGTAAGTCTAGGGGATCGCGCCGGCGATGCCCAACACCAGCGGCTCGGGAAACCCGCGAGGATCGCCCAATCTGCTTGTTTTTCTGCGGGTCGACTCAGCCGAGCCATCTCCGCCGGCAGCGGCCGCCCGGCGCGGCTCCGTCGCGGCGGCCGTTCCGAAATCGTTACGAGAAAAACCGAAGAGGACCGACACGAGAGTTGGATAGCGACCCGATACTGAGCCTGTGACCACACCCTTAGGGTGCAAGTGAATCAAGCCAGGGGAGCGCACCGGCTCTTGCATTGTCGCCCTGCCTCGAAAACTTCGCTGCGCCGAGAAACCGACGACGCCGCACACGAAGCTCGGAAGATTCGTTCGACGCCTGGACTCGACGCCCCGGAGGAGCGCGGCGCTGGGACAAGGACGCTGGGACAAACATGCAGCCGAAGAAATATGCGTCGCAAGAAAATAGGCCAGCTCACACTGCTAGGAGTAGAGCGGGCAAGGTGCTAGGATGGCGACTTTGATCTTGGTCTTGCCTACGAGTTCATGACTCCGGTGGCCATCACGAAATACCACCCGTGACTTCCCGTACCGAGCTACTGGCGCAAGCGTTCCGCGAGGCCCTCGATTCGGTCGTTTCGCCCGACGTTCGGGAATCGATGCTGCACCACGCGCTCGCCGCCAGCGGCGAGACCAGCCTGCCGTCGGATCCCGAGCGCTTTCACGCCTTCGTCGCGGGACCCCTACGGCGTACGCTGGTTGCCGGTCTCGGGGAGGCTCTAGGGGAATCCGTGGTGGCGGAGCTCGAGCGCATGGCGCGCCTGTCGTTTCCGCCTGCGGGCGAGCTCGAGCTCGAACGCCGGGATCCGCCGTCCGTGCCTCTGGCGTCGCTGATTCCTTTTCGTACGACGCCGTCCCCGGTTCCTTTTCGTACGACGCCGTCCCCGGTGCTGCGCGAATCGGCTCCGCCGGCTCTGTCCGACGTTGCGTCGTTCGCGAGGCGCGAAACCGCGCCGTCGCCGGTGACGCCGGCGGGCAAGCCGCGCGGGAAGCGCGAGAACACGCCGGCGCCCGCGTTGCGCGAAACCAAACGAGCCCCGCCGCGCGAACCCATGTCGCGACCGGACACGGTGATCGAGCTCGACGCGAGCGAATTCGGTTCCATCCCGGCAGCGCCGGCCGCGCCGCGCTTGCCGATCGATACGGAGCAAGGCGACCCCTTCACCGATCTGCGGCCACCTTCGTCGAAAGGCTACCCGCGCGGCGTGGCGCGCGTTCTCGGCGTCGTCGGAGCCGGCAGCGACTCGAATCCTCCGAGGCTGCCGCGGATCCTGGTGGCAAGCCGCGATCCCGCGATGGTGCGGCGCTTGGCGGCGTGGCTCGATCCTCGCATTGCCGTCTTGCGGGTGCGGAGCGCGCTCGATCTGATTCACGATCTCGACGACGCGGCCGGAGTGCGCAGCGTCGTCGTGGTGGACTGCCAGGAGCCTTCGGTGAGGCCCATCGCGCTCGCGGCGCTCTCCGACGATCTGCCCCCGACGGTTCAGGTAGTCCTCTGGGGCGCGACGCCGGAGCTCCACGCCCGAGTGCTGGGCATCTCCGAGAACGCGGAGGGCTGGTACCTGCTCGACGAGCAAAGCGGCGTCGAAGCCGTCGCGGAGCGCTGCGCCGAGCTATTTCGCTGAGCGGCCGGTTTCCACCGCAGCGGCTCGCTTCACGCCGATTGCCGCGACGGCTCGTGCTCGGGACGGCCGGCGCTCGATGCGACGTGAAGCGGTTTGCCGTCGCGGTCGACGAATTCGACGCGCACTCCGAGGAACGGCAGCGACGCGTCGCCGGTGAGCGCCTCCAGCACTTCCACCAGGCGAACCGAGCCGGAGGGGTCGCACGAAAGCTCCATCTCCAGTGTCAGCGTGGCGCCCTGCACACCGGCCCGTTCCAGCGCCGCGCGCGCCGTGTCGCCGCCGACGGCGAGCCCGAGCACCTTCTGACGAACGTCGACGAGCTTCGCCAGGCCCTTGAGCTCCCGCCGTACCCGAGCTTCGGGCCTGGCCAGGAGCTCCTCCACGCGGCGGCGCAGCAGAGCTTCGCCACCGGCGGCGTCCGGGTCGACGGCGAGCACGTAACGAGCTGCCGCGATCGAGCGGGCCAACGTCGGAGCCCCGCCGTCGAGGCGCACCGCTCCGACGAAGCGAAGCCCGGCGCTCGACGCTCGCCCGAGCAAGCGAGCCAAAACGTCCGGCTCGGGAGCGCCGACCAGATCGACGTCGGTGAGCTCGCCGAGACTCGCGACGCCGAGCGCCAGTGCAGGGCCGAACGACATGTTCGGCTTGGGGTGGTAACCCTGCGTGTAGCCGGTGCGAACGCCTGCACGCCGAATCACTCGCGGCAGCTCGCGGATGAGGTCGAGGTGGCCGAGCAACGCGGCCGGCCCGAGCTTCTCGAACTCCAGCCGGAAGCGTTCGGCGTTTCCGCCGGCGCGGCGGGGCCTGAGCCGTTCCGGCGCGATCAGGGCGGGACGCGGGCTCGGCGCCGGAAGGCTCGGCGACGCTTCGGCCGCCCGAGCTCCTTCCCACGCGCCCATCTTCCGCAAAAACCCGATGCGCTCGTCGCGCATCGCGCCAAGGTCGCACGCGACACCGCAATGGTAACAAATGAGCTTGCGCGCGTCCGCCTCTGCCGTTTGTACGTCGGCGTGGTGGACGGTCATTCCCTTGGGCTTGCTGCACGGCGGGCTCAGTCTGTTCTTGAGCGCGCGGCGGTACTCGCGCGGCAAGAAATCCGGCTCGAGCCCGACGTCGATGTGACTCCAGGGCAGGCGCGCGCCGTTTACCGGCAAAGTTCCGAGATAGCGATCGGTGCGAATACCGAAATGCTCGAAGGCCTTTTGCCAGACGTCGAGCTTGAGTTGATCGTCCCAGGAGTCGAACTGTGCTCCGGCCAGGTACGCGTGCTCGATGACCTTGCCGAGCGCGCGGTCGCCGCGCGCCAGGACCCCTTCGAGCACGCTCGACGCCGGATCGTGGAGCCTTAGCTTGAGCCCCTTGTACGAGCGCGCGAGCCCGCGCAAAAGTCGCTGCTTTTCCTGCACCGTTTCCAGCGAATCCATGGCGCACCACTGAAACGGCGTGTGCGGCTTCGGCACGTGCGTGGACACGCTCACGGTCACTTGGGGTCGTTTCCCGACTCGCTTTCCGACGCCGAGCGCGTTCACGCCGACGTCGATGATACCGCGCAAGTCCTCTTCGGTTTCCGTCGGCAGCCCGAGCATGAAGTAGAGTTTCATGCGGTCGTAGCCGCGCGAGAACACGCGCTCGGCCGTTTCCATGAGCTGCGCTTCGGTGACGTTCTTGTTGATGACGTCGCGCATGCGCTGCGTGCCCGCCTCGGGCGCGAAGGTGAGCCCGCTCGCGCGCACACGGCGCATGGCGTCGAGGAGGTCCTCCCCGAGCCCGTACGCTCTGAGCGACGCGACGCTGAGACTCACGCGCTCGGGCGCCGTTTTTTCCACCAGCTGTTTGATCAAGGGAGAGATGCACGAAACGTCCGCGGTCGAGAGCGACGTGAGGCTGACCTCGTCCTGCCCGCTCTTTTCCAGTGCGCGCATCACCGTGTCGACCACGTCGGCCGGATCCCGCTCGCGAACCGGGCGATAGATCATGCCGGCCTGGCAAAAGCGGCAGCCCTCGGTGCAACCGCGCGCCACCTCGATGCTCATGCGGTCGAAAATGGCTTCCGGGCCGCCCACGGGGCCGTCGTCGGGAAACGGAAAGCGGTTGATGTCTTCGAGCAGACGGCGCTTTACGGGAAACGGCGCTTCGGGTGCCAGCGCGCCGGTCACGACCTCGAGCCCGGTTGCTGCGTCCACTTCGGTTCCGTACAGGCTCGGCACGTACACGCCCTCGATCGCGGCGATGCGCCGGAGCCGCGCCTCGCGATCGAGCCCGAGCCGCTTCGCGTTGGTCCAACAAAGGGCGATCTCCGTGGCCGCCTCCTCGCCGTCTCCTATCAACACCGCGTCGGCGAACGGCGCCATCGGCTCCATGTGCGTCGCGACCGGCCCGCCCATCAAGATCAGGGGATCGCCGTCGCCGCGGTGCTCGGCGCGCAGCGGGATACCGCCGAGATCGAGCATGCGAAGCACGTTGGTGTAGGTGAGCTCGTACTGGAGCGAGAAGCCGACGACGTCGAAGTCGCACAGCGGCCGCGCGCCCTCCAGGGAACGCAGAAACTCCCCGTGAGAAAGCAGCTCGCTCTGCATGTCGACCCACGGCGCGTAGCAGCGCTCGGCGCAGGTCTCCGCGTGCTCGTTCAGGATCTTGTACAGGATGCGGAAGCCGAGGTGGCTCATGCCGATGTCGTAGACGTCGGGGAAGGCGAGGCACACGCGCGCTTTGACGCCTTGCCAATCCTTGCGGACCACGCCGTGCTCGGCGCCGGTGTAGCGGTTCGGCTTTCTCACTTTCGAGAGAAAGCGTGCGTAGGGGTGATCGAAAAGTTGCATCGGGTGAAGGCGCTGCGCTCCCGCGGCCGAAGCGGCCGGTTTACGCCCGAACCCCTCCTACCGCGACGCGAGGGAGTGCGCCATACCCATCGTGCGGCAATTCGCGTGCCCGAGCACCCTCACGCGCGCTGCGAAAGCACTGCGCGCATCGACTCGTGCTCGGCGTCGGCGATCGACCGCGCCAAGCCTTGAGCGGATCGTGCAAGATCGCGTGCTGCGGCGGCCGCGGACGTGTGCTCGTCGACTCGGTGCCCCGCGGCGCGCGCCCGAGCGGAATGTCCCTCGGCGTCGGCTTCGTGGTGCTTGGCCGCGGCGTCGAAGAAGCCGTCCACCGCGTTCGCGAGGTTCGGAACGCCGCCCGCCGCCTTGCCCCATTTCTGATCCAGGGCGTCGAAAGCCGCGGCCGCTTGCACGCCTCCGGCGGCCGCCGTCATCGCACCGGAAATGATGGCTCCGGTGCGCATTCTATCGGCTTGCTGGTGCAGCTCTTCGGCACGCGCCAGCCCCTGCTCGAGCTCTTCTTCCGCCGCCTCGTGAGCCGCTTCTCGATTGGCCTGCTCGATGTCTTTCGAGCTTTGGCGCACCGCCCTGTAGAGCTCCATGGCGAGCTCTGTTCCGTTGATGGGTGTCGTGTTCATTTTCATTCTCCCGTGCATCTTCGTTACGCCCGCTGACCGGCAAGGACGAGCGAGCCGTCGGTGTATTCGTTCCGTGCATCGACCAGGTATTGCTTCGCCGAGGACAGCGACTCGTTGATCGCCGCGAGCACGTCGAGAAGCTGGGTCTGATAGCGTTGCTGCCGTCGTTGCTCGGCGCGGAGCGTGTCGGCGTTGGCGTGGTGCTCGACGCCGTCGGCGGCGGCGCTGCCCGAGCGGTAGCGGCCGTACCCTTCGACGACGGCTGCGCCGCCCTGAACGCCCGAAGCGACGCTGCCCACTTGCTCCGCCGTTCGTGCAGCGGCGCCGGCCGCCGTCGTCGCGGTGCCGAACAGCTGCATCGCCGCTCCAGCTCCACCGAGCGCCGCGCCTCCGAGCTGCAACGCCATCAAGACTTCGGGGCTCGCGCCGAGCTCGGCGGCGACTTCGGTGCCGGCGACGGAAATGAGCACCCCGCCGAGAGCCAGGGCCGCCGGTGCCGTCACGCCGCCCGAGGCCACGACGCTGGCGAGCGCCGCCGTCGCGGCCGCGACGGTGCCGACCGCCTTCGCCACGCCGACGATGCTGTCCCAAAACCCCTTGTCCTCCGCGGCTTCCCGCGCGAGCCGGAGTTGTTCCTGAAGCTCGGTGATCTTCTGCCGGATGGTCTCGCCCTGTTCCTCGACGCGGGAGGTGCCTTCGAGCATCGCGGCGTCTTGCTGGGCGCACTCGAGCGCGAAGAGCAAATTGAACAGGTTCGCTTTTTCGATCATTTGTTGCCGGAGCTCGGTTTCGCCCGTCGAATCCGGTGGAGCCGTCGCGGGGGCCGGCTCCACGGCGGCCGCGCCGTACGGCGATGTCTGGGTTACGGTTGTGACGTTCATGACGCGATGTCTCCGTGAGGCGAGGAAAGGTTACGTGCAATCATTCTGAGCGAGTCGGCGATGCGCGGCTGATTCTCGAGGTCGTGCGACTCGGCCAGGAGCTCCCACGCCGCCCGAGAGCGAGGGTCGGCGAGCACCGAAAGGCGCAGCAGGCCGCGCGCGAGGTTGCGCCTTCCCGAGTAGAGCAGTCGCTCCGCTTCTGCCACGATCCGCGCGGCGTCCAGGTTCTCCAACGCCGCGCGCGCTGCCGTGTGAGCCTGGTCCATGGCTACGCCCGCATGTTCTGGATCACGGTCTTGGCCGTCTGATCCAGCTGCGCCAGGGTTTGGCTGGAGAACATGATGATCTGCGAGCGGCGCTGCATCAGCCCGTTGAGCTCCATCATGGTGAGCTCGTTCTCGCCGCTCAACGACGAGAGCCGATTGTTCGAGTCGGCGAGCAGCTCGGAAACCGCGTTTTCGTCGATGGTGACGGCGCCGCTCGCAAGCAGCTCGGGCAATCGAGAAGGAGTCCCGCGAGGGTCGCCCGCGCCGAGCGTGGGCGCGCGCGGCGTCGCGGGAACGACACCCGCGGTGTCGGGCATTGCAGGAGGGCCGCCGTGGCTCGTTCGGTTCGAACCGAGCAAGCCTTGGAGCGCGCTTCGAAGCGCTTCACTTTCGACCTTTTCGAGCAGCGTCGCGACGGCCGCCATCTCGGCGCTCCCGGGCGCGATGGTGATCTTGCCGTCCTTGTCCGTGAGGCTTCGGAGCAAGGCCTGAAACTCGCGTTCTTCGTCGGCGCGCTCGACCTTGGTTTCGGCCTGCTCCTTGAACAGCAGCATCTGCGAGTCGATGTCGCCGAGCAACGTCGCGACGTACTCGTACATGTCGCCCGTAGTGAGACTCCGCGTGTTGCCGAAGCCGGCGCTCGTGTCGAGCGCGGGGTTGCTTGCGCCGGTCGATGCGGTCGTAGGATTGATGGTCATGGTGACGGATCCTTGCGTTGTTCGAAAAATGTCCGGGCTCTCGAAGGGTGTTCGGTCACGCCCGCATGTTCTGGATCACGGTCTTGGCCGTCTGATCCAGCTGAGCCAGCGTTTGGCTGGAGAACATGATGATCTGCGAGCGGCGCTGCATCAGCCCGTTGAGCTCCATCATGGTGAGCTCGTTCTCGC
>DASWGX010000202.1:0-1812 GCA_036393455.1 Polyangiaceae bacterium | reverse complement strand
ACACCGCGCCCTGGCGGACCAAAGACAAGATCGAACCGTTCGTTCACGGCGGCAATAGCCTGCAGGAGCGCGTGATTCCGGTCCTCACCCTCGACCGGCAAGTCGCACGCGGCAGGACGACGTCCAAGTACGAAGTCGTCGCACGAGCAGAGCCGGCACACCTCGGGCGCCAGCGGCTGCGCCTGGCGGTCAGGTTGCAGAGCCGTGCGAACGCGACGCTCGGCTTCGTGTCGCCGAAGAGCATTTCGCTGGCGTTGCGCGTCCAGGGCCGGTCCAATCTGATCATCAGCGTGATTGACGCCGGGCCGCCCGCGACGCTCGCGGACGGACGCATCCTGGTCCCCCCGAACCGCGACGAAGCGCTGGTGGAATTCGAGCTCGAGGGAGAAGCGGACGAGAAGGTTCGCGTCGAAGTGTTTCACCCGGACGCAGTCGAAGACGTCGAACCGAAAGTCGTGGAAGGGTTTTTCGACGTCGCCCGCAATCGGCGCCTCGGCAAAGTCCGCACAAAGGAAGGCAGCGTGCCCCCGTCCGAGCGCGCCCCGACCGATGCGCCGGCAGGCACGACGGCGGCTCGAGGTTGGTCCGAGCTCATCATCGACGAAACGCACCGGCGCGCCGTCGAAACCATCGCCGAACGCCGCAGCATCAACGAGACGGAGCTCGAGCAGGTGCTCGGCTCGCCGCGCCGCGTACGCGCCTTCGCCCGCCACTTCGACGAGCTCGTCCGGTTGCTGCCGTTCGAGGTCGAGATACGCGTCGTGAACGGCATGAAGGTTTACGCCAGGAAGGACTGACCGGATGGCTTTGCGCGACCGAGCCCACATCTTTCAGCGTCTCCGCAACGGCACCGTGCCGAACCGCGGGCTCGAGGCGTTCGCCGTCGGCATCGAGCGGCACAGGAAGGAGCTTCAGCGAAAGCTGGAAGAGGTTCAGGGCGGTGAAGGTGACGTGAAGTTCTTGCGCGGCGGCTACGGCTGCGGAAAGACGTTCATGGCGAGCCTGCTCGTGGAAGACGCGCAGCAACGCGGCTTCGCCACGAGCTTCGTCGTCGTCTCGGACAACGATCTGCATTTCCACAAGTTCGACGAGCTTTACCGCAAGGTCGTGAGCGCCCTCAGCACACCCGCGTGCCCGCAGGGAGCTCTCGGCGACATTCTCGATCGCTGGATCGGCGGAATCGAGGAGGGCTTGGTCGAGCTCGGCATGAGCGACGCGGACCCCGGCTTCGACGCCAAAGTGCTCGCCAAGCTCGACGAACAACTCGTCGCCCTGACCGGCGGGCATGCTCCACCGGACATGATTCGCGTGGTTCGGAAGGTATTCGAGCTCAAGCAAGCACGCCGGCCTCAGGATGCCTCGGCCTTGATCTCCTGGCTCTCCGGCAGCGAGAACGTCGCCGCGGGTATCAAGAACACGGCCGGCATCAAAGGCGACGTTTCGAGCAGCGACTCCTTGGCCTACCTCCGGGGCATCCTCGAAATCGTCAAGAGCGCCGGCTACAAGGGGCTCGTCATCGTCATCGACGAGGCCGAAACCATCCTGCGCATGCGCGGCGACGTGCGGGGCAAGTCGCTGAACGCCATCCGCCAGATCGTCGACGCCGCGAGCGGCTACCCGGGCTTGCTCTGGGCTTTCACCGGCACGCCCACCTTTTTCGACGACCGGCAGGGCGTCAGGGGCGTCGAAGCGCTCTACGCTCGCATCAAGTACGAAGAGTTCAACGGCGTTCCGAGCCTCCGCCAGCCGCAGCTCGCCCTGACGCCGTTCGATCCCGAACGGCTTCTGAAAGTGGCGCTCAAGCTCCGTTCG
>DASWGX010000201.1:0-2390 GCA_036393455.1 Polyangiaceae bacterium | reverse complement strand
GGAACAAGAGGGGCGTCAAGGCCGACGTCAAGAGCAGAAACGCACCGACCCGGGCGCGCTCGATGGACGTCAGGTGTGCAATGCGCTCTCCCTGCGCGCGGTTGCCCACCTGGTCGTGATTTTGCAAGCACCCGACGAAGCGAAACAGCGGCGCGCCGCCCGGCGGGCGTCCGTGACGCCGCCGGCGAGACGGACTGTAGTCGCCCTGGTAGTAGTAGCCCTGTTCGAGACAGCGACCGAGCGCCTGCATCGATCCATAGTCGCCGTAGTAGCCCTTGCGTTCACCGGTCAAGACGGTGTGCAGGGCGTGGTGCAAATCATCGGCCCACACGCCGTCGAGGCCGTAGCCGCCGCGATCCCGGGGAAACACGAGGCGCGGATCGTTGCGATCGCTCTCCGCGATCAGGACGAGCTTGCGTGCGCGGCGCCGCCCGAGCGCTTCCACCTCGATCGCGAGCTGTTCCAGGAAATGGAGCGCGGAATGGTCGAAGAGGGCGTGAACGGCGTCCAGGCGAAGCCCGTCGAAGTGATACTCCTCGAGCCACATCAGCGCGTTGTCGCAAAAGAAACTCCGCACTTCGTCCGAATACGGCCCATCGAGATTGACGGCTTGCCCCCACGGCGTGTGATGAGCGTCCGAAAAGTACGGGGCGAACTGCGTCAGGTAATTCCCGTCTGGGCCGAAGTGGTTGTAAACGACGTCGAGCAGGACGGCGAGCCCGCGAGCGTGGCAGGTGTTCACGAGGCGCTTCAGTTCCCCCGGCGTGCCGTAGGCGCGGTGCGGCGCAAACAGATCGACGCCATCGTAGCCCCAGCCACAGGCTCCGGGAAACTGGTGCACCGGCATGATCTCGACGTGGGTCACCCCGAGCTCGACCAAATGGGGCAGCCTTTCAAGCGCGGAGGCGAAGGTGCCTTCGCGACTGAACGTGCCGAGGTGCAGCTCGTAGATGACGGCGTTCTCGATGCCCGCGGCGGAAAACTCGGCGTCGGCCCAGGCAAAGTCGGGCGCGATGATCTCCGACGCACCGTGAACGCCGTCGGGTTGAGAACGCGAGCGGGGATCAGGGAGCGGCGGTCCGCCGTCGAGGGCGATCTGGTAGCGTGTTCCCGGAGGCAGCGGCGCCCCGAGCCTCCACAGGCCCGAGCTTCGATCGGGTTTTTCGGGTCGACGGCCGAGGGGGTGCCGCGCCTCGCCCGATACCAGCTCCACGCGCTCGGCGCGCGGCGCCCAGATCTGCAAGGCGTCTCGATCGTCTCCCGGACTCATGGCCTGGTCGATTCCACGCTCATGGAAGCGCGGCTTCCGACGCGTCAATCCTCGCGCTCCAGCAGCGCCACCGGGAAAGCGGCGAACAGCCGCGCCGCGCTGATGCTGCCCTCGAACGTCGTCTCGGCACCGAGCCGGGCGACGAAGCGGCCCGGCGGAAGCGTCGCTTGCGTCGCTTGCTCGTCGCCTTTTTCCGCGAAGAAACGCGTGCGCACGGCGACCACCACGGAATCCTCGCGCGAAAAAGCTACGAACATGTCCGACCCTGGCCCGTTGAACGCGAGCGGCTCGTAACGCCCTCGAGGCCCGAAAGCATTCGGGCGACGGCGGCGAAGCTCGAGCGCGCGGCGGATGAGATAGAGCTTCGACAGGCCGCCTTCGCTCCGTCCGGCGAGCGCCGGGGCTTCGCGCACTGCTCGTCTCAAGGCGGCGCGCCGGGCCGCATAGTCCACGGGTCTGCGATTGTCGGGGTCGGCAAGGCTGTGGTCCCAGAGCTCCGAGCCCTGGTAGATGTCGGGCACGCCGGGCGCCGTGAGCTTGAGCAGCGTCAGGGCGAGCGACGCGGCTTGCGCCGCGGGGGTCAGCGCCGTCACGAAGGACGCGACGTCCCCCGTGAGCTCCGCGTCGGCCAGCACGCCTTCCGTAAAAGCGACGATCGCGCGTTCGTAGTCCTGGTTCTGGCGCGTCCAGCTCGTGTGCAGCTTCGCCTCTCGTACGGCCTTCAGGAAGTACTCGCGCGCCCGCTCCGGCGACAACGGCCAGGCCCCGACCAGGGTCTGCCAGAACAAATACTCGAAGTTCGCGTCGGGGCCCGCGGCAACCTTGTAGCGCTGCGCGCGATCCGACCAGCGTCGCACTGCCACGTTCCAGCGTTCCGGCGCTTGAGACAAGAGCACGAGTCTGGCGCGCACGTCTTCGCTGCGCTTGGTGTCGTGCGTCGACGTCGTGAGCAGCGTGGCGGGCCAGTGCGACTGCGTGCGCTTGCACCAGTCGTGGAATTCCGCGGCCGAGACGCCGAAACGGTGAGGGTCCCCGCCTACCTCGTTCAGCGCCACCAGGCGATGATAGCGATAGAGTGCGGTATCCTCGACTCCCTTGGCCATGGCTGGGCCGGTGAGCT
>DASWGX010000200.1:0-3501 GCA_036393455.1 Polyangiaceae bacterium | reverse complement strand
CGTGAAGCGCACGCTGCCGTCCTATCACGGCGCTAGGATGACGTCAGGGCCGCCACGATGACCACGGCAACCAGAACCAGAACGGCGTACAGAAATGCCGGGACGATGAGAGCCGCGGCTGCTCCGGACAGCAGGGCCCATGCGCCGAGCCGGTAGCGTCGTTCGACAATCAGGCTCACGATGGCGAGCAGCATCGCGACGGCGCCGAGCGCGTAGGGTATGGGCTCGGCCTGGCGCATGAACCCGAGAGCGTTCATCCATTGCCCGAGACCGACGAAGAGGCCGATGGCCGCGCCCACCAGGCCGATGCCGAGCGCTGCGCGTGCCAGAGTTGCCTTGGCTGGATTCACGTGGCCTCGGCGCGTCGTCCCGCCGCGGGTCGATGGTTCATCGCGGTGAGCCATGCTAGGTGGAGGATGGCTCCCAAACAAGCACTGGCGCATGCCGCGGTCGCCGGCACTGGCTTGGCCCTTTTTTCGACGGCACGGTCGCCGTCGCCCTGGGTCCGCGGGAGCGAGTAGGTCAAGGGCGGGGCGCGGACTCGGCTTTCTTCGGGCTCCGGAGCTCAGCGCACACTGACGCTTTTGACTCGGAGATAGACCTGCAAACCCGGCGCGAGCTTCAAGTGCTCCACGGAACCAGCGTGGCAACGCTGAGAAGCTTCAAGGTAAGCCCGATGGGAGCCCAGTCGATGCCGTCGAGCACGTTCGGTTCATATCAGGGGCGGTCGGGGGGGGCCACGACGGGCCGGAGAGCAACGCTCTCCGGCCCCGGCCAGACCGAAAAAGAGCCGGCGATACTCCAGTTTGTCACGACCTCCCGATCGTACTATTCTTTGCCAACCGTCAAAGATGTCCCGAAAGCAACACGACTACGACGTCAACCTGGTCGATCTCGCCAAGCGCATTCGCGAAACGCTCAAGCAGAAGGGCTGGAGCGACGCGCGCTTCGAGCGCGAGGCCGGGCTATCGGGGGGAACGCTCTCGCGTCTCGGCAGCGGTGCGCGCAAGCGCATCTCGCATCAGATGCTCCGGCGCATCACCGACGTCCTGGGCGATTCGTACTTGTCGATCGTGTTCGGCGTCGACATCGGCCGGCGCCTCGACGAGGTGCCCGGCTACTCGGACGCGGAGCTCGAAGTCGCGCGCCTCGAACCCTGGATCCCGCTCGACGTGATCCGGGCCGCGCGCCAGACGCACCTCAGCGTCGCACCTCCGACCATCACGACGGAATTCCTGCGCGACTACTTGCGCCTGATCGCCGAGCACACCTTCGGTATCAGCCCGAGCGCGGCGCCGGCAGAGAGCGGCGAGCGCCGCCGCACCGCGCGCGACGCAGGCTCCCGCGCTGCTTCGAGTGCGGAGCGCCGCCGCCAGCCCGCGCCGGCAAGAGCCGCGCAAAAGCGCCGGAATTAGCGGGGAACCGGGGAGGAAAGCCGTGAGCGCAACTGATCCGATGGCTGGCACGCTGTACCGCACGCGCGGGGTTCTCGGCAGCGGCTCCACGGCGCGCGTGCTCGAGGTCGAGCACGTGACGCTGAAGCGGCTCTTCGTGGTGAAGCTGCTGAACGCCAAGCTCGCCCGGGACGAGCGCGTCCTCGACCGTTTCATGGGCGAGGCTCGCTTTGCGGCGGCCGTGCGCCACCAGCACTTGGTCGAAGTGGTCAACTTCGGCTGGACCGACCACGATTTGCCGTTCCTCGTCATGGAGCGTCTCGTCGGTCGCAACTTGCGCCAGGAGCTCGACGGGCTCGGCCGGTTGCCGTTGTCGGTTGCCATTCCGTATCTGCGACAAGCGTGTTCCGCGCTCGCCGCCGCGCACGCGCGCGGTATCGTTCACCGCGACGTCAAACCGGAGAACTTGTTTCTTCACGAGAAGAAGACGGGCGAGCGCGTGCTCATCGTGCTCGACCTGGGGCTCGCCAAGATTCTCGCCGACGTCACGGGTGCGCCGGAGCCGCGGGAGTTTTCGACCGAGAAGGACAGCTGGGTCGGCACCGTGCGCTACGCCGCGCCCGAGCAGGCTTGGGGGACGGACGTGGACGGCCGGCTCGACATCTATGCGCTGGGCGTCGTGGCGTACGAAACGCTGACAGGCCATGGGCCTTTCGATCACCTCGAAACCGACGCAGAGCTGCTCCAGGCCCACGCCATGATCGAGCCGCGACCGCCGTCGAAACTGGCGCGCGATCTCGGACGGCGCGTGGACCGGGTGATCCTCAAGGCCCTGGCCAAGAACCGCGAAGATCGCTATCAGACCGCCGAAGAATTCTCCGCGGCGCTCGCGACGTTGGAGAACGCGGCAAGCCCACTGCTGATCCCGGAGATCGTGGCGGGCACTGTGCTCGGCGCAGCGATCAGCGCTTACTTCATGCTCAAACTCTGGTGGCCCGCGCCATGACCAGCGACGACGACGCCAAGCGCGGGCCGCGCGGTACGCTCAGACTCACGCCTAAACCGCGGACCGAGCGCCTTTCGGCCGGGGACACCGCGGCGCGCTCGCGAGCGAGCAAGAGCGGCACGAGGGACGACCGCGCGCGTCGCGCCGACCCAAGGCGGACGCCCGCGCCGGAAGACGCGGCGCGCGACCCGCGCGGCCCCGTGCTCTTGCCCGGCATTCGCGTCGGCGACCGCTTCGAAATCGTCGAGCTCACGGACGAGGGCGCCACCGCGCGCATCTACAAGGCCGACCAGGTCACCATGGGCCGCACCGTGGCACTCAAGATGGTCCACGTGCGCGACGCGCCGGCGCGCGCGAGAAAACGCGTCCGGGACGAGATCAGGGCATTGATCCGTCTCGATCACCCGAACGTGGTCCGCATCATCGACGCCGGACAGTGGGACGACTGGATCTACGTCGTCGAGGAGTGGTTGCGCGGCACGACGCTGCGCCGCTTCATGCTCGAACGCGGCCGTATTCCGCGGAAGGAAGCGCTGGAGCTCGCAGTACAAATGCTGGCAGGCCTCGGCGCCGCCCACGCGGCGAAAATCGTACACCGCGATCTCAAGCCCGAAAACGTCTTCGTCACCGAAACCGGCGCGGTGAAGCTGCTGGATTTCGGCCTTGCCAAGTCCATGGACGCCTCGGGCAGCTCGAGCCGCGGCCTGCTCGTCGGAACGCCCGGCTACATGGCACCGGAACGCTTGATGCCCCTGCCCGAACGGGTGAAGAACGATCCGCGAGCGGACTTGTTCTCCTTCGGCGTGATCCTGTACGAAATGCTGGCCGGCGCGCATCCGTACAAGTTCGGCAGAAAGCGCCTCTCCGCGGAGCAGCTGGCCCTTTACATGGCGTCGTTCGATCCGCCCGTGCTGGCGGCCGAGCCGCTCGAGCTCTGGAAGCTGATTGCCCGCACCATCAGCCGCTACCCCGACGAGCGCCCGGCGTCCGCGGACATCATCGTGAGGGAGCTGCGCCGCATCCTCGCGGTACCCGCGCTCCCGGTGGCGCCGCCCGCTCGCTCGGGCCGATCGCAGCTCGTCGCGGCCGTCGCGCGCTCGG
>DASWGX010000199.1:0-3306 GCA_036393455.1 Polyangiaceae bacterium | reverse complement strand
TGCGCTTGATGTGCGAGAAACCGCCGGCGGCGGGCGCGCCACGAAACTCGCCGGCCGCTGCGGCGCTCGGTGCCGGCACGACCTGCCCAGCGACCCAGGCACGAAGATCGAAGCTCCGGTCCAGGAGCTTCGAGGCCACCGCACCGACGTCGACCTTGCTGTCGATGAGCCGCTTGAAGAGGCGGCCGTGGACGCGAACGCGTTCCTCGCGCTGTCCCAGCATCAATGCTCCCGTCAAGCGAGGCCCGTCGAACACCAGCTTACGGTAGGCTATCTTGCCCGTCCCTTGCGGGAAATCCACGACGACGCCTGAGCCCGCGTGCGCTTGGCCGCCGGTCTTTCCGACGCTCGCGAAATCGAGATCGAACAAGCGCGTCGCCAGGTAGTGGCAGCCAGGCTCGTAGCTCGTCGCCTGCCCGAGCATATTGGCGGCCGCGACTTTTGCCTGGCGCTGCGCCGGTTCCCAAAGCCCAAGGATGCCTCCCGCGACTTCCGCGACGTCCCCGGCCGCATAGACGTTGGGCGCGGAAGTGCGCTGCGCGGCGTTCACCACGACGCCGCCCGAAGCACCGAGCGCGATGCTCGACTGCTTCAAGAACTCGACGTTGGGAACGATTCCGATCGCGAGCCCGAGCAGCTGGCAGGGTACCGTATGTCCGCTCCTGAGCTCGGCGCCGACGAGTTCCGCGTTGCGGCCCCCGACCGGCGTCACCACCTCGTCCTCGAGCAAGACCTGAACGCCCGCTTGTCTCAAGCGCGCGATCAACAGGTCCGAGCTCACTTGGTCCAGCACGCCCGGCAGCATCGTTCTGCCGCGCACGACCAGCGTCACGCGCACGCCGTGGGCGTGAAGGCCGAGCGCCCACTCGAGCCCGAGCGATCCGCCGCCCACGATGACCGCTTCGCGCACCGATCGTTCCGCCAACCGCTCGGTGATGGCGCGCGCGTCCATCAGCGAGCGAAGTGTCATGACGCCGCGTGGCGCCGCCCCGTGAAAGGGCAGTACGCGCGCCCGCGCGCCCGTCGCGATCAAGAGCTCGTCGTAGACGATGGGCCAGCCATGGCTGACCCAAAGCTCGCGGCGCTCCGGCACCAGCGCGTTCGCTCGCGCCAGCACGCGTTCGACGCGGTACTCCGCGTAGAAGCTCGGCGTGGTCGCCCAGAGCTGTTCGTCGCGCAGCTCGCCCAGCAGGTAGTTCGTGAGGGCGGCGCGGTAGTACGCCGGGTGGGGATCGTCGGAAACGACCACGACTTCCGCCGCGCCGTCGCCGTGCCTGAGCTGGCGCGCAGCGGTCATTCCCGCGGCGCCGTCACCCACGATCACATACCGCTTGGCTCGCATCGTCCGGGCGGCAAAGACGCTAATCGCCGCGCGGTCCGCGCACAACCCGGTGCGCTCGCAGCCCTCGACGAGTTTTCGGCTTACTTGCCGGCGTCGAGCTCTTTTTCGAGCTCTCCGAGCTTCTGCTCGTAGTTCGAGGCGGTGATCGTCTCGAACGCTTCTTCCTCGAAATCGACCGGTGTAGGCGGCTCGGCGACGCCCGCGCTCGCTTGTTCCTGCTTGCTCGCTTCCGCGGCTTTCTTCTCCGCCGCTTCCACGGCGGCCTTGGCGGCCTCCAGTTTTTTCTGCGCTTCGAGCGCGGCCGCGGACGCCGCCGCGGCGGCTTGTTCCTGTTCGTCGTCGCCGGCGAAGCTCTTGAGCACGCGGCAACCCGAGAGGCTGACGAGCAGCACCGAAACGACTGCGACCTGTCCGAGATTCATGCTGGCTCCGTCTACCTCAGCGCGTTCATCGCCTTGCCGTGACGGAGCTCCTCCGACGTCAACAGCTTGTCGATGCGTTCGACCACCTTCGGCTTTTTGTCTTGCTCCGCGAGCGCGCGCACGCGCTGGAGGAACGCCATACGGCGCGCGTGCGCGGTCAGCTCAGCGCGGCTGTCGGGCTTGTCGAGCAACGGCCCCCAGCGTTCTTTGAGTTTTTGGACGAGCTCCTTGCGGCGCGCGTCGCGAGACAGGCGCAAGCTGGCAAGCTCCGCCGGGACGTCCTCCGCCGCGACGGATTCCGGCTCGGCCTTTTTTTCCGCTGCCGGCTTCGGTGCCGTGGCGCTCGGCGCGGCCTTGGCGGTGCTCGTCGCCGAGGCGGCGGGCTTGTCGCCCTTGGCCGCGGCCTCGGCCTTCTTGCGTTCTTCTTCGGCCTTCTTCAGTTCTTCTTCGGCTTTCTTGCGCGCCTCTTCGGCCTTCTTGCGTTCTTCCTCGGCCTTCTTCAGTTCTTCTTCGGCTTTCTTGCGCGCTTCTTCCGCTTCCTTCTGGGCCTTCTCCGCTTCGCGTTTCTGGCGCCGCTCGTCGCGCTCTTTACGGAGCTTCTCGAGCGGGTCGCCCTGAGCGTACGCCGGTGCGCTGTTCGCCGTAGCGACGAACAGCGCCATCAAGACCCACAAGCCTTTGCGTTTCAACATGCGCTACCTAGGAGCCGGCTCCGAAGCACTCGGCCGTACAGTTGGTGGCCGCGGGCGCGTCCCACGGCGAAGCAGGGACGACCTCGCCGCCCGCCAGGCAATCGAAAAGGTCGCGCGTCGTGCCATCCAGCCCGGCGCTCCAACCGCCGCTCCCGGACTCGCAGAACGCGGCGCAAGTTGCCATCTCGGTGGTGGTGATGAAGTCATCTTCGTCGTCGCGGCGAAGCTCCTGGACGCACTCGAGCATGCAGCCGTACTCGCCGTTGTCGGCGCCGGAGCCCGAACAGATCTCGGCAGCGTCGCAGGCCTCGAACTCGTCCTCGCATGCGGCGAGCGCCGAGGCGCACGTGTTGCATGGCGTGATGAAGTCGGTCATGTCGCCGCCGCCGCCCTCGCCGCCGGCTCCACCTTGGTCCCCGCCGCCTTCGCCGGACCCTCCGGTCGACGTCTCGCCCGCGGCGCCTCCTGCCGGGGCTGCACCGCCTTGGGCGGGCATGCCGCCCGTGCTCGTCGTTCCCCCCGTCGTGCTCGCCATACCGCCGGCACCGGCACCGACACTGCCGCCGGCGCCGCCGTCGCAGTCACACGATCCGTAGCCTCTGCCGGACGCGGTGCAAACGCGGCTGCCCATCTCCCCGTCCGTGCATTCGCAGGCCTGGGTGTCGCCCGGGGTACAAACCTGCCCGCCGTCGTCACCGTCGTCGTCCGAGGAGACGACGCACGCCCCGACGAGGCTGCCCGCGAGCCCGGCCGCCAGCACAACGCGTAGACCCCCACCAAGAACTCGAACAAGACGGCGCCCGTACATCATTTTTGTTACCTCCACGATCCTCAAGCATCGACGAGCCCA
>DASWGX010000198.1:0-5498 GCA_036393455.1 Polyangiaceae bacterium | reverse complement strand
AGCGGGCTCGCCCCGTGAGCCCATTGGCGTCGAAGACGAAGTCAGCGCTCGAGGCTACGACGTGGCGGCCGCAAAGACCGGGCCGCGGCAGGATGAGCAGCGCGCGAAAGCCGCGGTCAAAAAAACGTTCCACGAAAGCCTTCGCCAGGATGTGACATGCCCCCGAGCTGAAGAATTCCTCGCCCGAGCGCTGCCATGACCAGACTTGATCAGCCCTTTGCTCGGCGCTGCGCGGGCTGGGAAATAGCATCGGCGCCAAATCGTATCCTCCTCTGTCATGATGCCGCAATCAGGGCCCCGCTGGAGCTTGGAGTGACCTCGAAGGCCTGTTCCGTCGCGTCCTCCCAAGGGCGCTGCGCCGTTGCCTCCGTCGCCGTCAGCGAGCCCGTGCCCGCCGGCGCGCGGTGAACTTCCGATCGAACAGTCGCACGCGGCGCACCAGCAGATCGAGCAGAAAGACGACGAGGGCCGCGAGCACGAGCCGGCTCCAGGCTTGCTCGTAGGTGACGAGCTTCTCGCCCATGGGGTCGAACAGCGCCGCCGGCGCGGGGTCGAGCGCGCCGCCCGCGAGCAACGACGCCCGGCGCAGTTTCTCTGCGTCCGGCTCGAACGACGCGTACTCGAGCGGGTAAGGGTTCGAGACCTGACCGAAGCTTTCCGCGATTCGGGTGCTCGAGCCGTCGGCCTTTTGCCGATAGTGCTGCGCGCGCAACAGAAAGGACCCATAGCCGTCGAGCTCGAAGTCGGCTTCGTAACGTCCGGGCGCGGTCTGGCGCATCGGCACTTCGCGCCGCTCTCCGCCGGGCTCGGGGCCCTTGACGGTCAGGCTCGATTCGAGGGCGTTGTCGAACCGCTCGTCGGGCGTGAACGCGTCGACGATCGCGCGCACGCGACCGCCCGTTACTTCGGTGCGCATCGGCAGCTCTTGCCGGCGATCGCTCTTCATGTGCTCGCGCACCAGCTGACCCCAAAACTTGCCGTAACCGGACCAGCGCAACCAGTCGACCGCCCAAAGGTTCTTGACGTCGCTGGTCCAGGCGATGGCCCAACCGAGGCCCGCTCGCCAGCGCGCCAGAATCGGTTCGCCGGTGTCGCTCGCCAGAACGAGCTGAGCCGGCGAACCCTTGAGCTGCGTGGAAACGTAGCCGTGCAAGAGCGGCGCGCTCTGAATCGCGATGCCGCGCAAGAAATCCGCCGGCGCCACCTGCTGCACCGGAAACCATTCCTCGACCGCCGCCTGCCGGCTCACGAGCTCGGTCTCGCGCGTGAAGATGCGCGGGAGGCTATTGGGGTCGGGCACGTGGTGATACCGGCCGCCGCCCGTTTCCGCGATCATGCGCAGGAGATCGCCGTTGGCCTCGCCGAGGCCGACGGTGGTGACCGTGATCTGTTCGGCAAGCATGGCTTGCACCAAGTCGCGAATCCCCTGCTGCGGCGCGTTGCCGTCCGTCAGCAGAATCGCGTGCTTCTTGCGTGCCTGGACGACGCTGATGTCCTGATACGCCATGTCGAGGCTCGCGAAGATCTCGGTGCCCCCGCCCGGCTGAATCCGCATGATCTCGTTCTGGATCCGGGTGCGGTAGCGAGCCGGCTGCATCTTCACGTAGCGATCGGGCGTCGAGTCGAACGCGATCACCTCGATCAAATCGTCGCCCTCCAGCGTGCCGACGGTGGCCTGGCACGCCGCCTTGGCCATTTCGAGCGGCGGGCCCGTCATCGACCCGGAGCGATCGATCACCAGCACCATCGCGACGTTCGGCATCTCCTTGCGCCGTTCCGAGTCCATGCGCACGGGCAAGAGCCGCTCGATGTTGCTGTGCGCCCAACCCCCGAGGCTATAGCCCGACTCGCCGCCGGCGAAGAGGAAGCCTCCGCCGACGTCGCGGACGTAGCGCTCGACGAGCGCTTGAGACGCAACCGACACGCGTTCTCGGGGGACGTCGGAGAGCACCACGAAGTCGAAGCGCTCGAGCTCGCCGATCGAGGCGGGAAAGGCCGTCGGCGTCCGCACGTCGACGTCGAACTGCTGCGCACCGAGCGCGCTCGAAAGATAGTGCGCACGCGTCGGCTGGCCCTCGATGTAGAGCACCGTCGGACGGCCCGGAACGTCGAGAGCCGCCGAATAGCTGTTGTTCTGCTGGAAGGCGTCCGCGCCGATCTGATCGAGCACGAACCGGTAGGTGATGGGTCCGCCGAGCCGGACCACGGACTCGAACGCGAGCTCGTTCACGCCGGCGGCAAGCTCGACCTTGCGCACGCCCTCGAGCCCGTTCAGAACCTCTCCCTGATAGAGCCGGGCGCGCGCCGTCGTGGGTCGGCTGGCGAAGACGTCGGCCGTCACCGCGAAGCTCTGTCCGACATCGACCTTGTCGGGAAGGCGCAGCGCGCGAACGGCGACCTCCGGCGGCGGGCGTTCGCGGAAGACGCGGCCGAACAGTTTCACGCCAAAGCCCGCCGCGCGCTCCGCCTCGGCGAGCAGGTCGCCGCGCGTCTCGACCCCGTCGGTAAGCAGCACCGCACGCTTGAGATACCCGGGCGGGAACAGGCCGTAGGCGAGCTGGAGCGCGGCTTGCAGGTTCGTCCCGCTCGCAGCCGAGTCGCCCTTCTTGTCGCCGGGCGTCGTGTGCCGCAGGGCTTCGACCTCGGGGATGCGCGGTTCCTGGATCGGCCCGAGCTCGACCAGACGCGGGCGCTTGGCGAACGTCACGAGCCTCACGCGGTCCTCGGGACGCCGCGCCTCGAACGCTCGCTCGAGCCATTTTCGCGCCTCGACGAGCGCTTCGTCCGGCACCGATTCGCTGACGTCGAGCATGAATACGGTGGTGATGCGCGCCGCTTCCGAGGTACGAACCGGCTGCGAGACTGCCGTCGCCAAGAGTGCCAGAAAGGCCAGGCGCAAGAGGACGCTGAGCACGCGCTGCGGCCACGGCAGATCCGCCAGGGACCAGCCGAGCACCCACACGAGTAACGGCGCGACGAGCAAGAGCACCGAGAGCCGCGGCTCGAGCAAGCGGTAGTCGGTGTCGCCCAGAGTCCACCGGAACGCATCCGGTGGCGCCTGCCAGACGAAGCGGTAGTAGGCGGCGGCGAGCCCGGCCGCGAACAGGGCGAGGAACCCGAACCAGAGCAAGCGGCGAGCGCGCGGGCTCACACCGTCACCCTACGGTGGTAGGTGACCCACTCGAGCACGGAGAGGCCGATCGCGCCGAGCAGCAATACGAGCCATGGATCGAAGCGTACGCGGCCGCCCCCGCGCGGAGCTTCGGCCTGCGGCGCGCGTCCGAACAAGCCTTTCTTGTTCGGAGCGATGCGGCTCTCTTCCAGGTCGACGAGGTTCGCCGCGAACGCGCCCTGTCCGGCCCCCTGCGCGCCCGCGTCGACTCGATAGAAGCCGGCGCGATCACCCATGAACACGGCGCGACCGTCGCGCACCACGGCACGGCGCCGGCGTCCATCCGGGTCCCTCAGCGTGACGCTCGTGGCCTCGACGGAAACGGGGATCTGCCACACCTCGCCGGTGCGATACGACGACAGATAGCTGGTGTCCGCCTCGACGAAACTGTTGATCGAATTGAGCAGGAACAGCGGCCATGCGACGCGCAAAACGAAGTCGCTGTTGCGCGCATCGAACCCGAGCGCGATGAACGGCCGTCCGTCGCGGGTCCCCGAAACCAAGAGCGGCCCGAGCTCGCTCGCCCCCACGACGCGATCGGTTTTTTCGGGCACCAGCGCGTGACCGTGCGCAACCTGGATGTCGCCCATCGCCATCCAGCGCAGGAGCGGGCTCTTCTTGTCCCAGGTGTCGAACCCGAACCCCTCGATGCGCTTTCCGCGCTTGACCGGCGAGCCCGTCTCCGGCGGATCGAGGTACAAGAGCGCACCGCCCGTCTCCGCCGCGGACGGCGCCACGCCGTCGAAGATGGTGACGTCGAAGCGCCCGGCGGGCGGATACGCCTTGGGGTGCACGACGGCGACGTCGAGGTACTCGTCGAGCAGGAGGGCGGCTTCGAGGTAGGTGTTGCCCGGCGTGACGACCAGCACGCGCGCACGACGGCGTTCCGGCATCAGCGCATAGGCGTGATTGTCGGCGTCGAGGGCGTCCGCTCCCTCGAGCAAGCGAATTCTGGCCTCGAGCCGCTCGCTGGCGCCGGAGAGCTCGGAGTAGAAGCGCGGCAAACGCTCGTTCGGCTTGAGCTCGAGACGGCTGACGTCGGTCACCAGGCCGTCGCCCAACAGGGAAAGCTCCACCTTCTGAGCCTTGTCCGTCAGGTTCGTTATCTCGAGCAACACCTCGTAGCGGGACGTGTCGAGCGGGTAGCGGCGCACCGAAAACTCGGTGACGGCAACGTTGTTTCCGCTTTCGCCCACGGGAACGTACGAAAGCTCGATGCCGGCGAGATCCACGCGCGCCTTGAGCGCCTCGAGGTCGCCGAACGCGCCGTCGCTCAAGAGCACGATACCCGGCGCGTTCCGCCCGCGCAGGCTGTCACGCGCGAACTCGAACCCGGCGGCGACATCGGCGCGCGTGTCGGACGCTTCGAGCTTGGAGAGCGCCGTTTCCAGTTCCGCTCGATCCGCCGTCATCGTAGTAAGTGGTGTGGGCGTCGCTCCCATGCCCGCGAGCAGCATGCGTTCCGAGCCGCCCAGCCCCTGGATCATGGCAAGGGCCTCGTCTTTCGCACGGCCGAGGCGAGACGGCTCGACATCCGTCGCCTTCATCGACGCGCTCGTGTCGACCAGCACCACCCAGTGGCGCCCCTCGCCGCGGGTCGCGATGGAACGCGGATCTCCGAGCGCTCCGAGCAGGAGCGCGAGCAGCAGGAGCTGCAGCAAGAACGACAGTATCCGGCGCAGCCGGCTCCAGAGCGTGGTCGACTCGCGGTCGCGCAGGACGCGCTGCCAGATGCGCGCGAACGGCACGGCGACCGGGCGCCGCCTCAGCTTGAGCACGTAGAGGAGCAGCGTGGCCGCGCCCAGGGCGCCGCCGAGCGCGAGCAGCTGCGACAGCGGTAGGCCCGTAAGCTCCATCAGCGAAGGAACCCTCCGCGTCGAAACACCCGGAGCACCAGCTCGTCGAAGGGCTCGTTGACCGGCGCCGCCAGGTAGGGCACCTGGCGCGACGCGCAGAACCGCTCGACGTCGCTGCGATAGTCCCAGAACGCGCTCGCCATGCGATCGAGCAATTCCGGCGTCAGCGTCACTTCGCGTTCCTCGCCGCTCTCGCAGTCGTACAACCGAACGTCGCCGCTCGCGGCGGGCCGCGCGTCGGTGGGATCCACGACGTGAAGCACGTACGGCTCGAACTTATTGAAGCGCAGCACGTTGATGCCGTTCTCGAAGCCGGCAGGGTCGTAGAGATCGCTGATCAAGACCGCCAGCCCGCGGCGCTTGTGTTGCGCGACGAAGGTGCGCAGCGCCTCGCCGAGGTCGGTTTCGCCGCCGGGCGAGAGCTCGCGCAAGAAGTGCAGAACCTTGAAGATGCGACCCTTGCCGCGCGT
>DASWGX010000197.1:0-30455 GCA_036393455.1 Polyangiaceae bacterium | reverse complement strand
GTAGCGTTCATTCCCGCCGAGATCCCGCGATGGCCGCACCGAAGTACATGCTTTGCCCCTCGTGCGGGTTCAAGAACACGCCGCCGCTTCCCAAGAACCGCTGCGTGTCGTGCGGCGCGCGCATCGAGGACTTGAAGCGTGCGATGTCGCGGCAGGAAGAGCTCGAACGGCGTTATCAGCAGGAGGGCTTCAGTATCGGCTGGTTCGCAATCTCGATCGGGATCATGGGGGTCCTGACGGCCGCGATCGTGATGGGGCTTCCCATGGTCGTCCCGGCGCTCGACTTCGAGGGTTCGGCGGGCATGCTGATCTCGATCCCGGTGTGGTTCGTCGGAGGCATGCTGGTGGGGCTGATTTCCCCGGGAAAGACGTTCATCGAGCCCGTCGTCGCCGTGTTCCTGATCGCGTTGCCCACCGCGTTTCTGTTGTTTCAGCACCAGACGGTCAAGACGATGCCGGCCTTCATGTACGTCTTGATGTCGATACTGGGCGTCCTGTTTTCGCTGATCGGGTCGTACATCGGTGAGCGGATCCAAATGGGGCCGCCGCCGAAGCCGAGCGACTGAGCCTCTCCGTGTGGGCGGTCGTCCTTTGAGGCGGAGGAAGCAGTTCGTCGTGGCGCTCGCCGCGCTCGTCACGAGCGCGGGCGCGTGTCGCTCCCGTGACGCCACGACCCTCTCCGAGGCCGGCGCCGTGACTCACGCCGTGGAGCGTCTGCGCGGGGCGTCGAATTCCGAGAAGGGCGTGGCCCTGAGTGCGCTCGCGGCGGTGCCATGCTCGGCCCCGGAGGTGTGCGCGCTGAAGACGCTCTGCGCGGGCGCCTACACGAAGCACGTGCGCGCCCTGGACGGCGTTCGTGCGGCGCGACACGCGCTGCGCGCGGCCCCGGCGGGCTCCGCGCGCGTCGCCAAGCTGCTCGACGAAAGCCAAGAGCTCTTGGAGAGCGCGCAAAGCGACGTTGCCCGCTGCGCGGACGCGGAAGGCGAGCTCAAGCGAAACTTGCGCCTGTAGTTCCTTTCGTCCGGGGTCGGGCGGCTTGCGCGCCGGCGCGTTACGGCCCCGGCGCCGGCGGGACTACGGCCGGGGGATTGGGGGCTATAGGCGCGGGTGCCGGCTTGACGTTGGCGCTCGCGCGGGGCGCGACGAGGCCCGGCTGCAGCTGCCGCGGCCCGATCCCGCGCTCGATCAGACGCCGGGCCTGACCGCGGCGCGCGCGGCCCGGGCCTTCTTCGGCGAACGTGACCTTGCCGAAGCGGGAAGCCTTGTGGAAGTTGCCTTGCTTCAGTATCGCCGACCACGCGACGCCGCCGTTGTTTTGCAACACGTAGAGGTTGATGCGCCAGGAATCTCCCACCTTGGGCGGTGTTTGCTTGGCCTTCGTCAAGGCCTTCCACGGTATCAGCGCCTCCACCACGTACCCCTGGTCCTTATCGTCGGGCTTGTCCAGCGTGCCCCGCACCTCGACGGCGCTCTTGATCTCCGACGACCATTCTTGATGTCCGAACGGACCGTCGGGCTCCTTTCTCGGCTCGTTGTAGGCGTCGAATTGGGAGTCGAAAACCAGGTTTTGGGGGTTCACCTGGATCTCGTAGTAGTCGCGGTTGTCGCCGTCGCCGTCCGGGTCCAGCATGATCTCCACGGCGTCCTTCGTCCACAGTTTCTGATCGGCGACGCCCGCGTCGAACCCCCCGCTCACGTCCTTGTCGCGGACGTCGATTGCTACGTAGAGCCCTTCGTCGTCCCACATCATCCGCGCGCGACCGCTCAGCTCGACGTCGCGGTTCACGCGCCCGGTGTCGGGATCGATGAAGCGGCCCGTGCGCGCGGCGGTTCGCCATGCTTCTTCGTCGAGCTTGCCGTCGATGCTGATCTTCTCGCCCTTCGGTACGCGACCCACCGTCAGTTGCGGAACGCGCGTGTTCAAACGCACCCGGTCCTCTTTGGTGCGCACGCCGATGCTCGCCACGATGCCGCGATTTTCCCGATCGCGCGGGCCCGACGAAACCTTGAGGCGATCCTTGTCCTTCCAGGCTCCGACCACGACCTGAAGGCGCCGGGTCTTGATGTCCTCGGGTAGCTTGAACGACTGCGCGTCGACGTAGTACTTGCCCGGTTCCCACTCGGACGGCCCGAGCACTTGTTTTTCGTCACGCCACTCGCGCAGCGGCCCGACGTTGTCCGCGTTCAGGATGCGCTCCCCGGAGCCGTCGAGCACGTGCGTGAAGAGGTTCCAACCGGGATCCAGCTTTTTCTCGGATTTCCAGTACAGTGTGAGCTTGACTTCCTGGCCTGGATTGAGCGCGCCTCGCGGCTCGATCTTGGCTCCGAGCAACGACAGCTTGCCGTCGTAGTCGATGTTGAGCTTGCGCCCCACGTCCTTGGGAGCGCTTTCGAGGACGTACGCCTTGAGTCGGGCCTTTTCTTGCTTGGCCTTGTCGCGGTCGCCCACGCAGCCGAGCGCGACGAGCAGCGTGACTGCGGCGACGAGCAGACGGATACAGATGCACTTCGTTGTCATGGCGTTTCCCTTTTCACGCGCCTTTCGGCGCGTTTCCTTGCGGCTCGCAGTTTCGAACGGCGCGCCTTGCGGTCCGGCGCAATGCGCGACAGATCGGTGGCCAGGTGCGCGACTAGCCCGCGCCCGGCGGCGTCGCTGGGGCCGCTCAGCACGTTCAAGCGGACGTCGTCGTTTTCCGTATGGAAGGCGGCGTGATAGACGCTTGCCGCGATCGTCACCCGCGGGCCCTTGAACGGCCGGCGGCCGAGCTTTTCCGGGACCTCGATGCTGTGTCGATCGACGTAGATGCGCCCCGGTCTCCAGGCGGACGGTGGCAGCGCGGGCTCGCCTCGGGCGCCGACCTCGCGCAGAGCCCCGTCGACCTTCAGCCCTTCGAACGGCCTGCCGCGCGCGTCGAGAAGCTCCGTGGAGAGGCGCCAGCCGGGCTCGAGGCGCCCGAGCCGTTGCCAGTAGAACGTGAGCTGGAGGCGGTCGCCGGGGCGCACCGGGCCTGGCGAGGAGAGCGTGTACCCGACCAATCGGATCTTGCTCTCGAAGTCGATGTTCACGCGGTGCTCGAGCGCGGCCGGGAGGGCCCTCTTTTCGTATTCGGCGAGCGATGCCGGGGGAGCTTCGTCCGTTCGAGGCCGTCGCTCGTCGACCCCGGTGCACCCCGCCTGCAGCGTTAGCGCCGCGATGAGGCTCAGCGTTCGCGTCGAGGTTCGGATCACTTCTTCCCTTTGCCTTTCTTGCGCGCCGAACGCTCGCGCTTGCGCTGGTTCTTGCGTGCGTTCTTTTCCGCCTTGCTCAGGCTGCGCATTTTCGGGCCTGCATCTCCCGCGCCGTTTCCCGGCATTCCCATTTGCGGCATGCCGGGAAAGCCCGCGCCGGGAAAGCCCGCGCCCGGAAACCCCATCGGCATTCCACCGGGTGCTTGCGGAAACTTGCCGCTCTTCATGGCGCGCCGCACGTTGCGCGCCATGGCGAGATTCTTGAGCCCCGGAACATTGCCCAAGAGGCCCATGTTTTGGCCCATACCGGACATCATCTGTTGCATGAACAAGAACTTCTGTACGAGCTCGCCGACGGCTTCCTCGGTCTGACCCGATCCGCCGGCGATGCGCCGAACGCGGCTCGGCTCCCGTACCAAGGCGTTCGGATCCGCGCGCTCCACCGTGGTCATCGACTGGATGATGGCTTCAATCCTCGAAAGCTCGCCGTCGTCGAGGTTCGCCTCCGCGCCAGGCGGTAGCATGGCGCCCATCCCCGGCACTTTGTCGACTAGTTCCTTGAGCGAACCCATGCGCTGAATCATGCGCACCTGGTTCAAGAAATCGTCGAGCGTGAACTTCCCCTGCATCATGCGGAGGGCGTCTTCTTCCGCCTGCTTCTGGTCGACGACTTCCTCGAAGTCCTGCATCAGACCGACCACGTCGCCCATGCCGAGCACGCGGCTCGCCATCCCTTCCGGTCGGAACGGCTCGAGCTTGTCCGTCGTTTCACCCATGCCAACGAACAGGATGGGCGCGCCGGTGACCTCCTTCACGGCGAGAGCCGCGCCGCCGCGCGCGTCGCCGTCGAGCTTCGTCAGCACCACGCCGCTGATGCCCAGCCGTTCGTTGAACCCCTTGGCGGTTCGAACGGCGTCCTGGCCGATCATCGCATCCACAACCAAGAAGATATTCTGTGGTGAAACGGCTATTTTGACGTCGCCGAGCTCCTTCATCAGGGGCTCGTCGATGGCGAGGCGGCCGGCGGTGTCGTAGATGATGACGTCGCAGTCGAGGTTCTTGGCTTCCGCGCCGGCGCTGGCGCAGATCTTGATCGGGTTTTCGCCCGGCAGGTTGAAGACGGGGACGCCGATCTGAGCGCCCAGAACCTTGAGCTGTTCGACCGCCGCGGGGCGCTGCATGTCGGCGGCGACCAAGAGCGGCCGCTTGCCTTCCTTTTCGAACCAGCGCGCGAGCTTC
This sequence comes from Polyangiaceae bacterium, assembly GCA_036393455.1. Lineage (GTDB taxonomy): Bacteria > Myxococcota_A > Polyangia > Polyangiales > Polyangiaceae > DASWGX01. Next base: position 25,988 of record DASWGX010000197.1, on the reverse strand, counting down.
GCGGCTGTCGTCGTCTTGCCGGAGCCTTGTAGGCCGACCAGCATGACGCCGGTGCGCCCCTTCGGAGCGTAGACGACCGGGTCGCCGTCGTGGCTCATCAGCCCCACGAGCGCCTCGTGGCAAATCTTCACGAACTGTTCGCTCGCGCCGACCCGGTGGGTCTGCCCCCCGTGGCGCACGCGCGTTTGAACCGTCTTGCCGAGCGCCGTTTTCTCGACGCGCTCGAGGAAGCGCTTGACGACGCCGAGCTCGACGTCGGCGTTCAGCAAGGAGAGGCGCACTTCGCGCAGCGCGGCTTGAACGTTTTTCTCGTTCAGCTCGGTGAGTCCCGCAAGGCGGTTTTGGGCTTCCCGAAAGCCCCGCGTCAGTGCTTCGAACACGGGTCGGGCTCTTAGCACACCTTGGCGCCGGTTCTAACGGCTCCTCCGGCCGTCAGCGGCGTCGTTCCCGGGCACTCTGAACGCGCCGGTAGAGCTCCGAGCGGCTCAGGGTCGTGCCCTCGGAAAGCTCCGCCACCGCGCTCTTCACGCTCTGGCCGCGGTCCAAGGCCGCGTCGATGCGCCGCTCGAGCTCCGCCTCGGCCATCGGCTGCGCGCGCGGCTCCACCGGGCCGAGCACCAGCGTGATCTCGCCGCGCCACGCGTGCTCTCGCGCGGAAAGCTCGCAAAGCGTTCCGACCGTGGTTTGTTCGTGGAGCTTGGTAAGCTCGCGGCACACGGCGACGGGTCGATCGGGCTGCGCGCCGGCGAGCTCCGCGAGTGTGGCCGCGAGTCGCGTCGGGGCTTCGAACAGGACGACGGCGCGCGCGCTTGCCGCGACGGCGGCGAGCGCGCGCCGCCGCGCTGCGCCCTTGCGAGGCAAGAAGCCGAGAAAACAAAATGGCCCGTCCACCAAACCGCACACCGCCACCGCCGCGGTGACGGCGCTCGCTCCCGGCACCGACACGACGGGCACTCCGCGTTCCCGAGCCAACCGCACGAGCTTCGCGCCGGGGTCGCTGATCACGGGCGTTCCGGCGTCGCTGACCAGCGCGCAGGCGGCGCCTTCGAGCAGTCGCTGCACGACCTTTTCGATGCGTTCTGGCGGCGCGTGGGCGTGCAGGCTCGAGAGCGACGCGGACGTGATGCCGAGATGGGTCAAGAGCTTGCGCGTGTGCCGCGTGTCCTCGGCCACGACGAGCTCCACTTCCGAAAAGACGCGCGCGGCGCGGCGCGTGACGTCCTCCAGGTTGCCGATCGGCGTTGCTACGACGTAGAGCGTGCCTGGGGAGACGGGAGAAGGGCTCACGACACGCGGCTAGGACGGGTCAACCGACTTCCACCGCGTCACCCAAGGACTCTTTCAAGTACTCGCGGAGCTTGCCGGTGAGCCGCGCTTCGAGCTGGCGCACGCGTTCGCGCGACACGCCGAACTCGTTGCCCAGCTCCTGCAGCGTGAGGGGCTCCTCCGCCGTCAGGCGTTTGTCGAAGATGGCGACGTCCTTGCCGCTCAGCGTCCGCCTGAAATCCGCGAGGCGGCTCCGCAGGAGATCGTGCATCTGGGCATCCTCGGTGATGGCGTCCGGGCCGCGCCCCGCGGCGGGCAGGAGCTCGAGACGGCTCGTGGGACGCCCGTCTCCTTGCCCGATCGGCGAGTCGAGCGACGCGTCCGAGCGGGCCAGGCGGCGATCCATTTCGATGACCTCTTTTTCCTCGACGTTGAGCCGCTTGGCGATCTCTTCGTGGGTAGGTTCTATGCCCAGTGCGGACAGGCGCGCCCTTTCCTTGCTCAGATTGAAGAAGAGCTTGCGCTGCGCCTGCGTGGTCCCAATCTTGACCATGCGCCAGTTGTTCAGGATGTAACGCAGCATGTAGGCGCGAATCCACCATGCCGCGTAGCTCGAAAGCTTGACGCCGCGGTAGGGGTCGTAACGCTTGACGGCCTGCATCAGGCCGATGTTGCCCTCCTGAATCAGGTCCATCATGTTCTTGTAGGCGCGCCGGTACTCGTAGGCGAGTTTGACGACGAGGCGGAGATTGGCGGTGACCAAGCGACGCGCCGCCTCCACGTCTCCCGTTTGCGTGTAGCGCACCGCGATCTCGTGCTCTTCCTCGGGAGTGAGCAGGGCATGGCGCTGGACCTCGCGCATGTAGAGCTGCATCGGGTCGGGACGCGCGAGAGCTCGCTCGTTCGAGTACGACATCCTCTGCTCGACGATCGCGTCGTGCATCCGACTCGGCTTCCCCTCCACGATCTCGGCGTCGACTTCGATCGGCTCGTCGTCTCCCGCGCCCTCGTCCCCCCTGCCGTCATCGTCGCCCTTGTCGTCGCTCTCGTCCGCGTCGCCCTTCGCGGCGCTGGCAGGGCCGCGGCCGCCCTGCGCGGAGCGTCGACGGTTTTGGGACTGTGGCGCCGGAGGCTTGCGGGCCTTCACTCGAGTCATCCTTTGGGTTGATAACTTGGCGGGAGGTTGCTGGGGCGTACCGAGCCCGTCAAGGAACCCGGCCAACGAGCCCGTGGCCCTGCGATATCACGCGCGGTACCGCGCGGCGAGTTGCGGAAAACGAAGCGAGAAAGCGGCGCGTCGCGACGGCATGCGAAACTTCGCCGAGTTTCCTGCAGGCGCCTCCGAGCACGATGCCCGGAACGAGAATCACGCTATTCGGGCCCACGCGCGGCCCAATCCACCGATCGAGACTGGGAGCTTCCGAAGCTCGCCCGCGCGGACGAACAGCAATGTGGCAGAATGGCGCGACAACGAACGGGTTGCGGGCGCTATGGCGAAAACCGCACGAGGGCACGGGGGCGGCAAACCAGCCCGAGAGAGCAAGCCCCGAGTGACGGGCGTCTGACCTATTTGGGAGCTACCAAAAAACCGCTTTGAGCCGGGCGGGGATGGGGTATATTCCCCCTCAACGTAGGAGTTTCGAGGGGTTCCCTTTGGGACCAAACGAGGGGCCATGGAGTCTCGCAACGTCGATTCCCGTCAAGCTGCGGCCAAGTCGTCGTCGCCGCCCTCCACGCCGCGGCGCCTGCTCGTCATCGACGACGAGCCGCTACTCGGCCAGACACTCGTCATCGCGTTCCGCGGCCGTTACGACGTCGAGGTCGCGACGACCGGTGGCGCCGCGCTCGAGCTTCTGGAAAATGGCGCAAGCTTCGACTTCATCCTCTGCGACATGATGCTTCCTGACGTCAGCGGGCGCGGTATCTACGAGCGGCTGGCCGCGACGCGGCCGGAGCTCATCGATCGGTTGTACTGGACCACCGGCGGCGCTCTGACCGCGGCGACGCGTGAGTTCGTCGACGTGCATGCGTCCCGCTGTCTGGAAAAGCCGTTCACGATCGACGAGGTGGACGCGCTCGTGACGAACGCCCGCGCTTCGTCGTGAGCTTCCGGCGTTCGTCCTTTCGATTCAAGCCGTGGGCTTCGTTAGCCGGCACAGGACGAACCAGGTATCTTCATTCTTTCCGTCACGGTACACGCGCCCGATGCACACGTGCTCGGAAATGCGCCGCACGTAGTCGTGCATGCCGGCGAAGATGAAGCGGCCGAGGCGCACCGAGCTCGGCACGATGGCGGGCCACCCCGCCGGAACCCGCTCGGGCAGCGCCGTATAGTCGAACACGAACCGGGCGGGTTCTCCTTCGTTGGCCGGCCGTCCCACGAAATAGGCCGGACCGGTCGCCCACTGAAAGGGCTGATGATTGTAGCCCCACACGACTTCGGAGCCTTGGCTCGGCCGGCAGAAGCGTTTCTGAAATCTGCGAAAGGCCGGCGCGCTGTTCTTCCCTTCGTGGATGACCTCCGTCATCGGCGGCGTGTCAGCTGGCACGAAGTGTTCTGCCGTGACCTCTTGCCCATCGAAGATGTCCCAGAGCGCCGCGAGCTCCGCAGGCTCGGCGCTGAGAACGGTGCTTTGCCGGCTTTCCGGGCGCATCGCGTCGAGCGTCGTCACGATACGTGGCGCGGTGTTTTCGTCGCGATGACCGAGGAGCAACGAGCGAAACTTCACGGCGGGTACTCGGCGGTGTCGGGTTCGTGCTCAAAGCTCCACGGAGTGACCGGGGACCGGCGCCTCTGGGATCAGCACGAGCGTATCGAACTTGGCTTTGGGAAGGGCGCGCGTGGATGCCGCAAGATCGTAGGCGAGCCCCCACTCCACACCGTTCGCGGCGGAAAAGAAGAAAGCATCCGACTCTTTGCACGCCTTGGCGACGCGTTCGATGCTGTCACCAGTCATGGTCAAGTCCGGACCTGCCATGCCTTTGCCGCGGCGCCCCGCCGTCCCGCCGCTCAGCTTCCAGACGGCCGTGCCTCGGTCCGCCATGATCATGGCGACGACGCTGCACGCCGGCTTTTCTTGCGCGCGCGCCGCCGGCGTGAGCAAGAGCTCGCCCGGAAAGTCGGGACGCGTTTCCGTCTTCACGCGCACGCGCGTGGCACCTCGCGCCGCCAGGGTCGCGATGTACTCGGAGACCCAGGGAAGCTTCGCCTGGCGATCCACCCGCAGAGTGACCTCCGTACCCTCGAAGAAGCGAGCGTGCTTGGCGAGTGCCTCGTTCAAGTCCTGGCTACCGGTCGGCTTGTCCAAGAACGCGCGCTCCGGACCGATCTTGACGCTCACGGTGTCGATGCTGAGGTCCGGCGGACCTTGCGGCTCCGCGGCGGCACTCAGTCTGGGAAACGGTTTCGGTGCGTCGGGAGACGGGTCGAACGGGTTTTTCGGCGGCTCGGAATCTTCGCAAGCCGCAAGAACGAGAGCGACGAGAAGGGGGGCGGCGAAGCGCATGCGATGCCGCAGCATAGTCCCTTCGCGCCGCTGCCGCGAGCCCGCGCCCGGGGCGATTCTCGCGGAGGGGGCGGAGACCGTGCTCACCTATCAGCGCAGATCTTCGCAGACAGGCTCGCTCACGGACAGGCGGACTGCCTCGACGCAGACCCCGGTGCCCGCGCCGCGAGCGCGCGCACACACGCGGCTCTGGCAGTCCTCGTCGGCCGCGCACGTTTCGGTCGTCTGGGAACGCGGAACGCAGCGGTTCTCCGTGCTGCCGGCTCCGCCGGCTCCGCCCGATCCCGAGTCGGAGTCGCAGCGCAGGATGTCGGCGCACTCGAAGTCGGACGCACAGGCGGCGTCTTCATTGCGCTTTTCCACGCAGTGCGATCCGTCGCAGTAGAAGTCTTCCTCGCAGATTTGCTCGGCGCGCTCGCAGGCGCGTCCGCCCGCGACGATTGCCGGCTCCTCGCAGCTGCCTTCTGCGGCGTCGCCCTTGAAGACGCAGCGAAAGTCCGCCACCGTGTCACAGTCGCGATCGCTCGCGCACGCGTCGCCGCGCTCGGCGGGCCCGCGGAATAATTGATCGCAGGGGGCGGCCAGACGCCGGACCACGGCGAGCTCATTGCCGGATAGGTCGGCGTCCTCGTAGGCGTCTCGCACGGCGTCGAGACAGTCGAGAGCATTGTCCTTCACGTAGACTTGTTCGGGAACCAGGCTCTCACAGAAGTCGCTCTGGGCGTCGGTGCACGCCGCGACATCGGAGGCGGCGCAGGCGTCCACGACCTCCTCGTTGCAGGCCGCCTCGGCCCACATCTGGCAAAAGCCGCCGACCGTGCCGAGCGGGTCCGGCATCCCTGAGCCCAGCTCTTCGGAACCGGAGCAGTCGGTCAACGCCAGGAGCGAGAGCACGAAAAGTCGCCTATTTCTGGAGATTTTTGTCTCTTTCATCAATCTTCGCTCGACCATAGCAAAGCTCGCCGAAGTTCCGAAAAAGCTGGCGGTTCTGCCTCAACCGCGGGTTTCTCGGTCCCGCCCACGGGGTTCGGGCTCCGGGTTCTCAAACGGGCCGGCGTGGGGCATCGTCGACGACGCTGCGGGACTCGCCCATGCATCGACGCACTCTCTTGGCCCTCGGCTTGCTCAATGCCGTCGCTACGGCCCGATTGAGCGCCGCCACTGCCGCGTCGGAGCACCTCACGGTGCACGACCTGATGCTGGACGGCGATCCCAAGGTGGCGCGGCGAAGCCTGCTCTTGGTGCCTCGCGGTCCGGCGAAGGGGCCGCGTCCGCTGCTCGTCTTGCTCCACGGTCTCGGCGAGACGAGGCACGAGCTGCTCGGGATCCATGCCTGGGGTGAGAAGTACGGGCTGGTCTCGGCCTACGAGCGGCTGCGGCGTCCGCCGCTCGAACGGACGCTCGAGAAGGAACGCTACCTTTCGGACGATCGGCTCGTTGAGCTCAATGCCTCGCTCGCGGCCAGACCCTTCGAAGGCATGGTAGTCGCTTGTCCCTACACGCCGAACCCATATCGAGCCGGCGGCGAAAAGGCGCTGGATGCCTACGCGAGCTGGATCGAAACCGTCTTGATTCCAGCCGCTCGAGAACGAGCCCAGCTTGCCGCGGGAACACGCGCGATCGGCATCGACGGCGTGTCACTGGGCGGGTACGTCGCGCTCGAGGTCTTCCTGCGACGCCCGGAGCTCTTCGGTGTGCTCGGCACGGTGCAGCCCGCGATCAAGAGCGATCGCGCTCGCTACTACGCCGACCGCGTCGCAGCTGCGATACACCGCGTCGGGCCCCGCGCGATTCACGTGGAAACTTCGAGCTGGGATCCCTACAAGAGCGCGGCAAGGACGTTCTACGAGCGTCTCCAGGAGCTCGGCGTTCCGAGCACGTTCCGTCTGTCCGCCGGACCGCATAATCAGGCGTGGCTGCGCGAGGTGGGCACGCTGGAGATGCTGCTCTGGCACGACCGTCAACTGTCGGGTCGCACCGGGTGAGCGCGCCGAGCCTGCTCGACGGCTTGCTCGACGTGGCGAGCCGCCAGCCCGGGCGCGTCGCCCTCTGGGACGCCAGCGGCGCCGTGACCTTCGAAAAGCTCGTGGACCTCGTTTGCGGCGTGGCGGTCCGGCTCCGGGACGAGGGCCTCGCAGCGTCGCGCATCGCCGTGCTCGGAGAAGCGAATCGCAGCTACGTTGCCGCGCTGTTCGGTGTGCTCGGCGTCGGCGGTGTCGCCGTCCCCTTGAGCCCGCTTTACCCCGCGGCCGAGCTCGCACGTCTGCTTCACGCGTCCGGCGCGCGCGCTCTCTTGAGCGACGTCGTCTTCTCGCCGCCGCTCGTCGGGGTGCCGCGATTCGATCTGACCTCACCGTTCGAGAAGTCCGCGACGCGGTTCGACGCACCAGCGCAAACGGCCGTGCTCTTGTTCACCAGCGGAACCACGGGACAACCCAAGGGAGCCCCGCTCGGTCATGCGAAGCTCTGCAACTTGTCGAGGCTCTTGGCGCGCGCTTGGGCGCTCGGCCCCGACGACGTCCTAGTGCACGCCTTGCCGCTGCACCACTTGCACGGGCTCGGGATCGCGCTCTTGAGCACGCTGCTCGCGGGCGGCACGGTCGACCTCCGCCCGTTCGACCCGGCGGCGATCTGGTCTTCGTTCGAACGAGCGACGCTGTTCATGGCGGTACCGACCATGCACAAGCGCCTGTTGGACGCGTTCGACGCCGCGGCGCCGGCGCTGAAGACCGTCTGGCGCCGGCACGCCGGGCGGCTGCGACTCGTGACGAGCGGCTCGGCGGCCTTGCCGGTTCAGCTCGGTGAGCGCTGGCGCGAGCTTCACGGGCGATACCCTCTCGAGCGTTTCGGAATGACCGAGATCGGCGTCGGTATGAGCAATCCGCTCGACGCTGAGCGGCGCCCGGGAAGCTGCGGCCCGCCGCTCGAAGGCATGCAGGTTCGCATCGTCGACGAACGCGGCGACGACGTCGGCCCCGATCGGTCCGGAGAGATATGGATCCGCGGACCGACGGTATTCGAAGGCTACGACGCGGCGCCCGAAGCGACGCGCGAGGCGTTCGCCGGCGATTGGTTCAAGACGGGCGACGTCGGAGAGTGGCTCGACGGGGGCTACGTCCGCGTGCTGGGCAGAGCCTCCGTGGACATCCTCAAGAGCGGGGGCTACAAGCTCAGCGCCCTGGAAATCGAAGCCGCCCTTCGCGACCATCCGTCAGTCGGGGACGTCGCCGTTGTGGGGCTGCCGGACGAAGAATGGGGCGAGATCGTCGTGGCGGCCGTGCTCCCCCATCCGGCGCGACCGGCGGCCGACCCCGAGGAGCTACGGGCGTGGCTCAAACGGCGCATCGCGCCTTACAAGGTGCCGCGCGCGGTCCGCGTGCTCGACGAGCTGCCGCGCAACGCGCTCGGCAAGGTGAACAAACGCGAGCTCGGCGCCGTGCTCGCGACGCTCCTCGGTCGCGCCCGCTGAACGGCGCGGGCGGCCCGGGAGTGGCGACGGACGTCGCTTCAGAGATCCGGAGCGCGCGCGCAACGCGCCGTGCCGAGGACTACCGTGACGCCTCGATTGCTCGGCACGAGGCGGTTCCACAACGCGGTCATCGAGGGTTCGCCGGTGAACACGTCGACGTGACGCCCTCGTACCTCGAGGCCGCGATCTTGCGCGACGAAGCAGCCGTCATGCGGTGCGTTGCCGCTCTCCTCCCGGGGCAAGCCGTCGAACTCTGGAATGTAGACTCCGCTTTTCAACGGAATCACCTGGCTGTCCACTGCGATGGTCAACAAGGGCACGATGGGTGTGCCCAAGGCGCCGCGTCCCCACGGAAACTCGTCGGTCGAGAGCACGTCGAAGCAGATCCGTTGCTGCGTCTTCGGGCAGATCTCCGCGCAGGGGCAGCCGCGCCGGGCGAAGCTCACCGTGCGGGCATCGTTCAGTAGTCCGCTGCCTTGTACGCACAGTGATTCGAAAAACGCCCGCGGCACGCGCTCGATCGTCCGGCAGCGCGCGTCGAAGAGAGGCGTCGGCGCGCCCTCGAAGTCGCGCTGGTTCGGGAGGTCGTAGTAGGTGTTTCGGAACTTGCCGAGCACGTGGCCGTCTCCCGTGTCGGCGCCGCCGTGGTCCGAAATGTCGTGAAGCCGGCGACTTCTCACCGGCTTCACGCTGCCCGGGTCTCGTCGGACCGCTTCGGGGCTGCTTCTCGGAGGCTCGTACGAGCCGCTCCACGGTTCTTCACCGGGGAGCGGCTCCGCCATCCACCGCGTCCCCGCGGTATTGCACGCGGTGAGCGTAAGGATGCTGGCGAGGACCGAGCGGCTCAATCCTCCGTCAACGACACGCTGTCGAAGAGGACCGTAGCCGGCTCGGTGTCGAAACCGGCGGCGTTGGATTTGCGTGCGACCAGCTGCACTTGGATGCTCGAGGCGCCGCTCGGTACGGCCGCCGTGAGGCCTCTCCACGCGTCCTGGTTGATCGCGAGGGAATACGCGGCGCGGTTGGCGCTGGTCTCCGCGACGAACGCGATCGGAGTGACGCAGCCCGTGTCGCTGAAATAGCGGACGCGGAGTTGTGCGTACTGCAAGAACGTCGACTGCCCGGACGCCATGAAAAACTCCGCGGTGACCGTGTGGCTCGCGGCGTCGTCGACGTCCACGCATTGCACTGCGCTCGAGAACTGGCTGCCCGAGCCGACCGGATTCGTGACCGAGAGCGACCCGGCAGCCGGAGAGCCGTCGCTCCCCTCGAAATCCAGTACGGCGCCCGCGTTCTCGCTCCAGCTGCCGATGGTGCTGTCGAAGCCGCCGTTGGTGATCAGATTGAGGACCACGACTGGCGCGCCGCCTTGACCGCCTTCGCCGGTGCCGCCTTCGCCCGTGAAGGTGCCGCCTTCGCCGGTGCCGCCTTCGCCGGTGCCACCAACCGCTCCGGTGCCGCCGTCACCAACCGCTCCGGTACCGCCGTCGCCGTCAGGAACGCCGCCCGCGCCACCTTCGCCCTCGACGCCGCCCGTGCCGGGCACGCCGCCCGCGCCGGGCACGCCGCCCGCGCCAGGCACGCCGCCCGCGCCGGGCGAGCCCGCCGAGCCGGCCGCCCCCGCATCGCCACCGCTTCCACCCGCGCCGGGTGAATCGGTGGTGTCGTCACCGCCACACGCGGGAATCGCGCAGGCCGCCGCGCTCGCGCACAGCGCCAGAATGCAAACCGTCCGGTCCATGATCTCCTCCGTCTAGTTGATCCAAGAAAAGAGCTACCCGAGTTTTCAATAGCAGTAATCAGATAGCAGTGAGCCGTGATAGCAAGGCTTTGGCTTCGCCTCAAGGGGCGACAGCCTTGGGCCGGATCGGGCGGGCTTTTTTGGAGGCCCTTTCAGCCGCGCTTCAAATCGAGCCTCGCATTCGTCGATCCTGACGCACCATTCTGACGCACCATTCTGACGCACCAATCGCGAACCGCGGAGCCATATCATCGGCCATTCCAGCGCTCTCGCCCCACCGTTTGGGCCGGCACTGGGGCCGGCATTGGGGCCGGTATTGGGCCGGCATTGGGCCGGCATTGTGAGCCACGCCATGAGCCGTGAGCCACGCCATGAGCCCACGGGGAATGGTTGCGAGCAACCCGGAAGGAGTTCACGACCATTTTGCCGCGGCATTCTCGCGCGCCCGGCGACATCCTGGCACCGGTGCTGGCCGCCTCCGGCCAAACGGCCCACTCAGCTGCGCTTGCTCGCTACGTCGATGTCGTCGCACTGGCTACCGGCGTAGTCGGTGATCAGTGGACGCAGGCTCTCGGTGTGTGCGACCCAGTGCGCAACGATGTGGTCGGGCGTTTCGAATTCGACCAGAGTCTCTTTGAGTATCTGAAGGCGGCGCATGAAGTGGCCGCCCAGGATTCGATGCCGGCGATGGACGCGGTCGAGTGCGCGGCCCGTGTATTCGATCGACGCGCCGAGGTGGCGCGCGGCAAACTCGAACTCCCTCGCCTTGAGGCGTTCTCGGTCCACGTTCGCGAACAGAAAGCCGATCATGGTGTCCGTGGTCACTCGATCGACGAAGCGATCGATGATTGCGCGGAGCACCTGTTCCCCGCCGAGCTGTTCGTACAGGGTCGATTCGGTTTGCACGTCCACCTGGCGTAACTAGCACGAGTGCGTGGGGCTCGCCGTCCGTCGCACGCGCTGCCGTCCGTCCCGCGCTCGACGCGAGGCCGGGGCGGATCAGGCCGCCTTGCCGCAGCACTTCTTGTATTTCTTGCCGCTTCCGCAAGGACACGGATCGTTGCGGCCAATGCGCGGCTCGTCTCGGCGCTTGGGAGGGCCCGCGATGTCCTCGCCGTCTACGAAGACCCAGCGGCCGTCCAGCTTGCGAAAGTGCGATCGCTCGCGATGCTCGACCGTCGCTCCTTTGATCTTGTAACGCGCCAGGAACTCGACGATGCCGCTGTCGTCGCCGCCCTCGCCGCGTTCGGTGCCGAGCACCTCGAAGCCGAGCCACTTCGCTTCCTCGGCCCAGGTGCGGGTGTTCTTCTCGTCCACCTGGTCGCGGGTATCCGGATCGTGCGTGCCGAGGATGTAGTCGACGTTCCGAAGAGCGAATGCCACGTAGCGCGAGCGCATCAGCGCGACCGCGGTATCGGGCTGCTGCTTGCCTTCGAGATAGGGACCGCAGCATTCTTCTAGTGATGGGCCGAACCCGCAGGGACACGTCACGAGTACTTCTCCGCATGGGTTGTTGGGAAAAAGGGGAGACTCATCGAGCTCTCGCCTCGAGGGCTCGAGCGAGCTTTTCGTGGATGCCATCGAACGCGCCGTTCGACAAGACGGCGATGGTATCTCCAGGACCGCTGGCCTCGACGACGTAGGCCACGATGGCGTCCACGTCGTCCGGCGTCGCGGCAGCGCGACCCCGCGCTTCGAGGGCACGGCGGAGTTCGTCGCGGTCGAGCCGCTCGCCGTCGGCGAGCCCGGTGCGCCCGAGCGGCGCGATGACGACCGTATCGGCCGCGTCGAAGCTCGCCGGGTAGCTCTCTTGGTGCAGCTTGCGGCAGGCCGTGGCGCTGCGCGGCTCGAACACCGCGAGGAGTCTGCCGTTCGGGTGATGCCGGCGCAATGCCGCGAGCGTGGCGCCCACCGCGGTCGGATGATGGGCGAAGTCGTCATACACGCGCACGCCGCCGACCTCGAAGAGCAATTCCTGTCGCCGCCTCACGCCGCGGAAATCGGCGAGCGCCGCCCCCGCGTCCGCGAGCCGCGCGCCGTAGCCTTCGACCGACGCGGCGAGCGCCGCGAGGGCGTTTTTCAAGTTGTGGATGCCCGGCGCCGAGAGGTAGTGGCGGCCGCACGCGACCCCGCCGGCAAAAAGATCGAAGGCAATGCCGGGGCCCTGCGGAGCGGCGGGAGCCGCCGCAAAGTGCGCTGCGATGCCTCCCGTGTCTTCTCCTTCGATCGCGAAGTACGAGATTCGGGCTCTCGCCGCTTCCAGGACCAGCCGTACGACGGTTCGATCGGCGGCGTTGGCGACGATCAAACCGCTCGGCGAAATACCTTCGACGAAGCGGCGAAAGGCTTCTTCGTAGGCCTCGGGTGTCGGGTAAATGTCGATGTGATCGTGTTCGATCGACGTCAGGATGGCGACGTCCGCGCGGTAGTGCAGAAACTTGGCGGTCTTCTCGAAGAAGGCCGTGTCGTACTCGTCGCCTTCGATCACGAAAGGAGGCGAGCGCATCTGGGTGAGACTCTTTTTGCCGCGTGGAGCGCGAAAGCTCGTGTCGAAGTTGCCGGGCATGCCCCCGATGAAAAAACCGGGCAGAAGTCCGGCGCGCTCGAGCAGCCAGGCAGAAAGCGCGCTGGTCGTCGTCTTGCCGTGCGTTCCCGCGACGACCAGGGGGCTCGCGCCTTGGAGCACGAAGCGCTGGAGCGCGCCGGCCACGTGCGTGAGCGGCAGTCCGCGCTCTTGCGCGGCGACGACTTCCGGATTGTCGCGGCGGCACACGTTGCCAACCACTACCAAATCAGGCGCTGGGTCGAGATGCTCGACCGCGAACCCAGTGAGGCAAGTGACGCCCCAAGAAGCGAGCGCGGGCCCCATCGGTGGATCGAAGCGAACGTCGCTGCCGGATACTCGGTGCCCGAGCTCTACCAGTAGCCCGGCCAACGAGCCCATCGCGGTTCCGGAAACGGCGATGATGTGAATGCGCATTGGAGGTTCAGGGACGTGAGGCCGCTTGGCATGAAAGCTCGCCGGCTGCTAGTTTGCGGGTTTCGCCGACATGAAGATCATCGATCGCATCGTTTGCGATTTCGAAGCGGGCAAACCCTCGTTTTCGTTCGAATTCTTTCCTCCCAAGGACGAGGAAGGAACGAACCGGCTGTTCGCGACGATCGCCGAGCTCGGGCCCTACGCCCCGACCTACGTATCGGTCACTTACGGCGCAGGCGGCAGCACGCGGCGGCTGACCCTGGAGCTCGTCGAGCGGATCAAGCGGAGCGTGGGCCTCGAGCCCATGGCGCACCTCACCTGCGTGGGCGCGACGCGCGACGAAATCGGGGAAGTGTTGGAACAGCTCCGCCGAGCGGCCATCGACAACGTGTTGCCGCTCCGCGGAGATCCACCGCGTGGCAGCGGGCGCTTCGAGGCCGTCGCGGGCGGGTTTCGCCATGCGACCGAGCTCGTCGAGTTCATTCGCTCCCGCTACGAGTTCTGCCTGGCCGGCGCGTGCTACCCCGAGGTTCATCCGGAGGCGGAAAGCGCCGAGGCGGACATCTTGCATCTGAAGCGCAAGGTGGAGGCGGGCATCGACTTTCTCATCACGCAACTTTTCTTCGATAACGAAGACTATTTCAAGTTCGTGGATCGCGCGCGCGGGGCGGGCATAGCGTGCCCGATCATCGCCGGCATCATGCCGATCACGAACCTGAGCCAGATCAAGCGCTTCACCTCGATGTGCGGCGCTCGCATTCCCGGGCAGTTGCTCGAACGCCTGGAGGCTACGGGCGGCGACCACGACGAGGTGCAGCGCATCGGGGTCGAGCACGCGGTAAACCAGTGCCGATCCCTGCTCGCCCGCGGCGCTCCCGGCATTCATTTTTACACGCTGAATCGGTCGCGAGCGACCGTGTACGTACTCGAGGCGCTCAAGGGAGCCAGTCCAGCGTAGGGACGACGGTGGGCCGTCGGCGGCCAGCGCTGACGGTTGCGGCTACTTGTTGCGGCTACTTGCGAATGAGTGCGATGGTACGAGGTTCGTCCTTTGCCGCGCTCACACCGTGCCAGGCTTCGGGGAGCTCGGGCGTTGCCCAGCTCCACAGCCAATGAGCGTCCTTCGGCGAGAGATGCACCGAACCGTCCGTGTGCTCGATACCGAAGCGATCGTGGAAGAGTCCCGCCATCAGGCGCTGTCCAGACGACAGCTCCAGCACCCACGGGGAGTCGTACACGTCGTAGTAGTGTGAGTGGCTGCGCGGGTCGATTTCGACGCCCGTGATCGCCTTCGCCACGACGTCGAAAGTACCGAGCGCCGTCGATGCGGTCGTTTTCGGATCGCCCAGGCGGTCGCGCCCGACGCTGACCAGGGTCGCGAACAGGGCGCGGTGCCCCTCGTACGCGACCAGCGTCCCGGTGACGACGCTGATGTCGATCCATTTCTGATTCTCGGCGGCGAAGTCCGGGTAGACGTGGCGCCGCCGGATCACGGTCACGTCCTGGTGCCGCACGTACCGGCCCTCGCCTGCGTCCCAGAACCGCGCCTTGCCGATCTCTCGGTAGCGCCCGCTCAGCGGGAGCATGTCATGGTACGCGAGATCCTTGAGCTTCTCGGCATCCTGGTCCTCGACCTTGAAGCTCGAAACGCCGCGCTTGACGACGAAGGCGATCGGTAGCGCCTGCTCTTCGCCGAGCTGGGCGCCCGCGAACTCCGACGGTTCGGCGGCTTTGAGGTCCGCCGCGCGCACGAACTGCCCGGCGGTGGTCAGTCCGAGGCGCTGCTCCTTGCCTTCTTCGTCGGTTGCGTTCCAGGAGCCGACGACCGCCAGCACCGAACCACGCCGGAGCTTACCGATCTCGCGGATCGAGTTTTTCTCGTCGTCGCCGCGTTCGTAGAGCGCCGTATTGTCCCTTGCGCGCGCGTAGGTGTAAGGGAGGTCCTCCGACAGCTTCGGTTTGAGCGACATCGCTTTGAGCGTCGGGTGCTCGAGATCGACCGTTGCGTGGGTCGCGCACGCGAAACCGCGTGGGTAAAGGGCGTACCAGCCCGGCTCGCAGCCGGCGCCGGTCGCCTTCTCTTCGCTTCGCGCCACGACGCCCCCTGCCAGCAAGTGACCGATCGCCCTGGCGTCGGGGGCGGGTCTGTCGAACACGGAAGTAACGTGCGCGACGGCGCCGAGCTTCGGCCCGTCTTTCTTGGCGACGGGCAACTCGCCGGCCCGTGCACTCTCGCCGCTCAGCGCGGGGTCGTCCGCGCCGTCGCAGCCGGCGGTTCCGAACAGCGACAGCAGCGCTCCGGCCAGGGCTTGGCCGGCTCGGTTTCCTTTTCCAGCCATGCCCGCCCCCTGACACGTTTCGCCCGCGGCGGCCCAGTTTTCGGCGCTCTACCGCAGAGTGGGCGAGCTCAAGCTGCGCCATCGAAGCTCCGGCGAGCGAGCAGCCGCGCCAGGCCCTCCATCAACCGCTCCAGCAGGAGCGCGGGCGCCCGTCGTTCGCCGGGCCCGGGTTGTCCTGCGCCGGCACGCACGCTCGCAAGCCGCTCGATGGCCTTGTGATAGGTTTCGCGGCGAGCGGTGAAGTAGCGGGCGTCGGCGAGCGCCGTTACGAACCCCGCGCCGTCGCCACGCTCGGCCGCCGACAGCGCCGACGGGAAACGTTCCGCGAGCGTTCGGACATAGTCGCGAGCGCCGGCGTCGGCGCTCCGATAGGTCCGAAAGCCGTCGCGGATCTCGACCACCGAAGCGCCGACGCGCTCTCGTGTCTTGAGCACGGCGCTGCCGTCGGCGCGACCCTTCAGGCCGCCGAAGTTGTAACCGTGCATGGAACGGCCGTGGCCAGTCTCGAGCGCCCACTGTGCCCACAAGAGGTCCAGCGTTTCCTCGCGCGGGGCAGAGCCGCGCTCCGAGCGGTAGGCGGCGCCGAGCAGAGCTTCCGCGACCTTGCCCGTCATCGGTGTGCGCAGCCCGGCGAGCGCGCGCTCGGCAACGCCGAACGCTCGCTCGGGCGCGGGCGCCGCGCGCGGGTGACTCGCGGCGTCGTGAGGAGCAAGCCGGGAAGCCACCGGGTTCATGCGCCGCTCTCCGCGGCGCCTTGACCCCCGAGCGCCGGCGGGCGAAAACCCGCGCCGTGAGACGCCGCCGCACGTCGAGTTCGCGCAGCATTGCCGCGGCGATCTTCGTCGCATCCGGGAGCGCCGCTTCGCCGGCCTTCGCCCTCGACACATGGGATGGGGATTTCGACGCGCCGCCCGCCAAAGTCCGTTCCGACTTCATGGCGGGGCTGAGTGGCGGCTTGCTTCTGGGGAGCGCGAACGGCTTTCCCAACGAAGCTGGCAAGGTGGGCGACCCCGATTTCGAGGCGGGCACCGGATTCGGCCTCGGCACGGGAGGCACGCTGTGGATCGGCGGCGCGCTGCATGATGCGTTCACGGTCGGCATCGGCCAGACCGGTGGAGCGATTTCCGGAAATTCCGTCCAAGGCCAGGGCGGGGCGTTCGTGCTGCGGCTCGAGGGCTACCCGCTCTTCGGGGCGGGCGGTGTCTGGGAGAACATCGGGCTCTCGGCCAGCTTCGGAGCCGGCGCCTTCCAGCTGAAAGACGCCGAAGACGAGGACGAAGATCTCGCCGACGGAGGGCTCATGAGCTTCGTCGGCGGCGGCGTACTTTGGGAAGCCCTCCGCTTTGGCCCCGTCGCGATGGGACCTTCCCTCGAATACCTCTACCTTTACAGCGAGTCCCTCGAGGGGCACACCGCCGGCCTTTTCTGGCGCACCGTATTTTACGGCGGCCCTTGATTCCACGCGCGCCAGCGGAGCACCTCGATTTTCGACGGCTTCCGTGGCAGGTTCGATCGCATGCGATCGACAGGGTGCGCCGGGATGGCGATCGGCGTGCTGGCCCTGTTTGCGGCAGCGCCGCTTCAGGCGGAGACCTACTACGTGGCGCCCACGCCGACGGGCAACGACGGCAACGACGGCAGCGAGGGCGCGCCGTTCGCTTCGCTCGACCGGGCGCAAGAGGCGGCTACGGCCGGGGACACCGTACTGATCCGCGGCGGCGAGTACGTCTTTTCGGGGACCGGCTCGGACATCGGCGTGCTCTTCGACACGAGCGGGGAAGAGGGAGCCCCCATCAACTACTGGGCCTACCCGGGAGAAAGGCCGATCTTCGACTTCTTCGACTTGACGCCTCAGGCGCGCATCCGCGGATTCAGCGTGCGTGCGAGCTGGCTTCACTTCCGCGGGCTCGAGCTGCGCGGCGTGCAGCAAACCCTGGTCAACGAGAACGAGTCCTGGTGCATTCGCGTCGAAAACGGCGCCAGCAACAACATCTTCGAACTGCTCGACTTGCACCACAACGAGGGGCCGGGCTTGTTCATTCAAGACGGCGGCAACAATCTGGTGCTCAACGTCGATTCCCATCACAACTACGACCCGGATCGGGGCGGGGAGAACTCGGACGGCTTCGGCTGTCACAGCAACGACGCGGGCAACGTCTTTCGCGGCTGCCGCGCCTGGTACAACAGCGACGACGGTTACGACTTCATCAATGCGCCGGGCGCCTGCACGCTGGAATACTCCTGGGCATTCAACAACGGCTACATTCCGGACACCGACGACGCTGTGGGCAACGGCTCCGGCATCAAGGCTGGCGGCTTCGGCTCGCCGGCTACCAACGTTCCGAACCCGGTGCCGCGGCACCTGATCCGCTTCAACGTCTCGTTCAACAACCTCGCCACCGGGTTTTACTCGAACCATCACCCCGGCGGCTTGGACTGGTTCCACAACACCGCCTTCAACAATCCGCGGAACTTCGACATGCTCGCGGACGAGGGGGCCGCGGACCACTACTTGCGGAACAATCTCGCGGCGGGGTCCGGCACCGCGCTCGCTCAGGCCACCCAGGATGAAATCGACGACGAGTTCAATTCCTGGAGCTTGCCGGTCGACGTCTCCGATGCGGATTTCTTGAGCACGGCGGCGGACGAGGCGACCATGCCGCGCCAGGCCGACGGCAGCCTCCCCAACGTGAGCTTCTTGAAGCTCGTGGAAGGCAGCGATCTCATCGACGCCGGAACCGACGTCGGGCTCTACTTCGTCGGGGACGCTCCCGATCTCGGTGCCTTCGAGTTTGGCGCGATGGCGCCGGGAGCGGGCGGAGTCGGCGGCGCCGGAGGCAGCGGAGCCGGCGGCGCGGGAGTCGGCGGCGCGGGCGTCGGCGGCGCGGGCGTCGGCGGCGGCAGTGGCGGAACCGCGGGAACGTCCGGGCTCGGCGGCTCCGCTGGCAGCAGCAGCGGAGCGGGCGGTGCAAGCACCGGCACCACGGCTGCCGGCGTCGGCGGCGCGGCGAGCGGAGCCGTGTCCGCGGCGGTGGGCAGCGGAGCGGGCGGAGCCGGTGGCGGCGCGGTGGGCAGCGGAGGAACAGGCGCCGGCAACGGCAACGGGACGGAAGACGCCGGGTGCGCTTGTCGCGCCGCGGGCGCACGAACCAGCGGCTTTCCGTCCGTGTTCGCGTTGCTCGTCGCAGCGGCCGCGTGTCGCAGGCGCCGCGCCCGGCGTGCCGTTTCGGAGTGACGCGCCCTCAGACTCGGGTTTCGCTGTTTTTCTCCTGGGCTCCAGGCTCCAGGCTCCAGGCTTCGAGCCTCAGGACGTGACTTGTTGCGCCCGAAGCCCGAAGCCCGAAGCCGAGTTTCTCTCTAGAGCAAACGGCCGCTCACGACGCGTTCGTGCCCGCCGTAATCGCGAGCCCGTTCGAGCTCGGAAAAGCCGCTGGCTTCGAAGAGCTCGCCGGCGCGCGCCGCTTGATCGTACCCGACTTCGAGCGCCAGGAGACCGCCCGGCGTCAGGTGCTCCCGACTCTGCTCGACGATGCGCCGAACGAAGTCGAGGCCGTCGGTGCCTCCGTCGAGCGCGAGGCGCGGCTCGAAGTCGCGCACGTCGCGCATCAGCCCGGCGATGTCGCCGCTCGGGATGTACGGGGGGTTCGCCGCGATGCATTCGTGGCGGCGCCCTCGCACCGGCTCGAACAGGTCGCCGGCGACGAAGCCAACGCCCCAAATGGCGCCGCTCCGCGCAGCGTTCCTGCGCGCCAGCGCGATGGCCCGCTCCGAGACGTCCGCGCCGGTCACCTTCCACGTGGGTCGGTGGCGCGCGAAGGCGACTGCGACGCAGCCGGAGCCGGTGCAGAGGTCGAGCAGGCGCCCGTACAGCGAACGCTCGCGCGTCCGCTCGAGCGCCACTTCGACGAGCGTTTCGGTATCTGGGCGCGGGATCAAGACGTCGGCGGTGACCTCGAAGGTCATGCCGTAAAACTCCCGCTCGCCGAGCACGTACGCGATGGGCTCTCCGGCGCGCCGGCGGCGAATGAGCTCGCGGAAGCGCTCGAGCTCGTCGGCGTCGAGCGGTTTTTCCGCGTGAAGGATGAGCTCTATTCGGTCGAGCCCCGTTGCATGGCCGAGCAATAGCTCCGCGTCGAGCCGCGGGCTGTCCAGACCGCGGCGCTCGAAGTCTTCGGCGGCCCAGCGGAGCACGCGCTGCACCGTCCAGGGCGTTCGATCCGAGTCGGTCATCGCGAAGGAGCCGTTCAGGTGCAGGCGCGAGCCGCGCCGCACGCGACCGGATCCTTGCCTTCCTGGGCGCGGTACCAACCCGGCTCGGTGTAGATGAATTCGCCGCGTCCGCTGGTGGGCAGCCAGAGACCGCGCGGAGCCGACCATGTGCAGCCGGATTGGGGAACTTCCCAGGCTCCTTCCAGCCAGACCCAGCGCTGGCCTTCCCAACGGTAGTACCCGTCGCGCCAGACGCAGGGTTCGCCCGGATCCGTGGCGATGTGCTCGACCTTCGCTGGTGGTGGAGGGTACGGCGCCGCCCGTGACGCTCGAGCGCCGGGCGGGCCGAGCGGTGCGGTTCGGAGCGAACCGCCACAGCCGAGCGCCATGGTCACGCCGAGCGCCCCCAGCACGACGCCGAGCATCCGAACGGAGCTCATACCAACAACCAATCGATGATAGCGGGCCCGAGCAGCATGTACTCCAGAAAACCGAGCACCAGGAAGGGACCGAACGCGAGCCGCGCTTTCCCGAGGCCCGGTTCCGGTGCGGCGAGCACGGGGTCCTCGGCGATCTGCGCTTCTAGCGCAGATCGCTGCTCCGGCGTCGCTTCCGCCAGCGCTCGCTCCGCTTCCTCGCGCTCGGCGACGACGGCGGCCGGCTCGTCGATGCGGCCCTTGACGATGAAGAGCACCAGGGCGAAGACCGTGCCTTGCACGGCGCCCGCCATCAGCGTGAAGAGCGCTGCGGGATAGCCGAACCACGTTCCGGCGAGCAGCGTCACCTTGGCGTCCCCGAGGCCCATGCCCGGCAAGCCGCGCAGGAGGCGATAGCCGACGTCGAAGGGCAGCCACACGAGCAGGAAACCGAAGCCCGCGCCGAGCGCGGCGTCGAACAGGGTGTATTCGGGCCGCAGCGGGACGCTCGCAAGGCCGAGCAGGGCGCCGCCCAACGTCAGGCGATCGGGAAGCAGCATGTATTCGAGGTCGATGAACGCCGCGGCGACGAGGCCGAGCCCCGTCAAGAATAGCAGCGCGAAGAGCGCCGCGGCTTTGGGCAACGGCGTGTCCGGCGGTAGCGTGAGGACTTGCGTCTCCACGATAGCGGACGCCAAGAGCCCGCCCAAGAGCTCGACCAGCGGGTAGCGCGCGTTGATCTTCGTCTTGCAGCAGCGCGAGCGGCCGCCGAGCAAGAGCCAGCTCAGGACCGGCACGTTGTCGTAAAAGCGGATCGGAGCGCCGCAGGACGGACAGGTGGAGCCTGGCCGGCTCAGGCTCTGACCCCGGGGCAACCGGTAGATGACGACGTTGGCGAAGCTCCCCATCGCGAGCCCCAAACAGACGGCAACGGTGGTGAGGAATGCCGGCGGAAAATCCGAGAGCACGGGGAAAGAGTGGTAAGCCAGGCCAACGTCCATGTCCAGCCGCAGCGGGTCTCGTTGACGAGCACCGACGCCGGGCCGTCGGTTGCACCGTTGCGCCTCGTACCCACGGGAGTACTCTGGCCGCGCAAAGTACTCTGGCCGCGCAAACACGCGGCCGCACCTACCGATCGAGAGTGCGTTATCCCCGATCCCGCTCGACAGGGCATACGGGGCGGGTATACCGGTATCGATCCGAGGGAGGACCCATTGCCCGCTCCGGCCGAGCTCAGCTACGACGCCTTCATCTCGTACGCCCACGCGGACGCGGCCTGGGTGCAGGTGCTCGCAGACAATCTGGAACGGCTGGGGGTACGCGTGTGGCTCGATGCGTACGAGCTCGAGGCCGGCGACGTGCTGGTGCACGCGCTCGAACGGGGCATCGCGGGGTCGCAGCATGGGGTGGTCGTGTTCAGCCGCGCGTCGGTGACGCGCCCCTGGGTAAAAGAGGAGTACGCGGCGCTGATGACTCGCGCCGTCGCGGACAAGCAACGGCTGATCCCGGTGCTGCGCGAGGACATCGAGCTGCCGCCCTTTGCCGCGGCGCGCGTGTGGAAAGACTTCCGCAACGTCGATGGGGAGCAATACTTCGCGCTCGTCCAGGAGTTGGCTCGGGAGCTCAAGGGCGAAGGGTTGCGCCCCCGACCGGCGGTGGGAGAGCCCTTGCAGCCGCCTCCGGGGAGCGCTTTTCGCGCCGAAGGGCCGATCGAGCTCTCGCTCTCTATCAGCTCGAAAGAGGTGGCGCTGCTCGGAGGAGACACGGACGTGCGGCAGGCTCCGCGCGGGTTTGCTCCGGGAGCCGAGCAGCGATTGTGGGAGCTCGAGCGGGCGCGCCATCGCAGTCCAGACGCCATCGACCACGCGACGCGCAATCCCCAAGCTCCGCAACGCACCGCGCCGACCTTGCACCAGCACTTGCTGGACGTCGGGACGCTGCTCGGCGACGCGTTCTTGCCGGGCGAAGTTGCGGCCGCCTTGAGCCGGGCCCTCGCACGAGCGGACGGCCTCAATGCAACGCTGCGCCTCGGCCTCTCGATCGACGAGCCGGCGCTCCACGACTTGCCGTGGGAAAGCATGTGCCTGCCACGAGCCGAGAACGATGTCGCGCCCCGGGAGCCGCTCGCGCTGCATCGCTCGGTCGAGCTGTATCGAAGGGTCGAGCTGTATCGAGGGGTCGAGCTGTATCGAGGGGTCGACGGGGAGCCGACGCCCGCGATGAACATTCCGGGGCCGCTCCGGATCCTGGTGGCGATCGGCAGCCCCGAGGTCCAGTCCGAATCCGGCGAGCTGCTCGACGTCGAGCGCGAGCTCGGTCGCATCCTGGACGCCACGGACGTGGCGCGGCGGAGCGGCCGGGCGTACGTGCGCATTTTGCGCCGCGGCACCACCCGGGCCATCCGACAGGCGCTGGACGAACGGCGCTTTCACGTGCTGCACGTCTCGTGTCACGCGAGCCCGGCGGGCCTGGTTCTGGAAGACGAAGCCGGCGAGCCTGACATCGTCGACGCCCGGCGCTTCGCGGAAGAGGTGCTGCCGCCCGATCGCGGCGTTCCGTTGCTCGTCCTTTCGGGCTGCTCGACGGCGCGAGCGGTGGTCGGAGCGGCGGCTCGCGCGGCCGCGCCGAACGCGAGCGAGAACGGCGCGAACGATGCCGAGAGCGATGCCGAAAGCGACACCGCGAGCTCCGAGCGCCCGATCTTGCCGGGCATCGGCACGGCGCTGCTCGCGTTCGGCGTCCCCGCCGTGGTGGCGATGAACGCGCCGGTCACCGATCGCTACGCGATTCGCTGGGGCGACCTGTTCTATCGCGAGCTCGCCAGCGACGGCCAAGAGCCGCTCCCCGTGCGGGCGCTCGGCCGGGTGCGCCGGGCGCTGGAGACCGAACGGCGAAAAGCGCCGAGCGATTCGCCCGCCGCCCAGCTCGCCGAATGGGCCACTCCCACCTTGCTCCTGCGCGGTCCGGCGCTCCGGCTCTATGATCCCAAAGCCCCGCGTGAGGTGCTGCGCGTCCCGAGCGAGCCCGAGCTTCCCGGTGTGCTCGTGCGCCGGGTGGGTGACTTCATCGGCCGCCGCCGCGACGGGCGCCTGGCGCTCGCCGCGCTGACCGGCGAGCGCGCGGGCGTCTTGCTCCAGGGCCTGGGCGGCGTGGGCAAGAGCAGCCTGTCCGCCCAGCTCGCCGCCGACCTGGCCGAGCGCGACTTTCTGATTGTCTCGGTCACCGGCGCCATCGCGGTGGACAACATCTTTCAAGCCATCGGCGACCGCCTGCTCTCGTGGGCGCTCGGCGAGCGCCTCGACGAACGCCATCCCCTCCGGCAGCTCGCGACCCTGCTCCCGCGACCGGATCTGGACTCGGGCCAGCGGCTATCGCTCCTGCGCGACCACGTCACCTCGAAGCTGCCGCTGCTCCTTCTGATCGACAACTTCGAAGACAACCTCACGGCCGCCGGCGACCCTCGCTCGGTGAGCGACCCCGAGCTCGGCGAGTTTCTGCGCGCGTGGCTCGAAGCGCCGGCTCGCGCGCGGCTGCTGTTCACTTGCCGTCATCCCTTCGCGCTGCCCGCCGGAGCGGAGCGCGGGCTCGAAGTCCGGCACCTCGGGCCGCTGTCCTTCGCGGAAACCCGGCAGCTTATCTGGCGCCTGCCGGGTGTGTACCGCTTGCCGCTGGAAGACCAGCGCCGCGCCTGGCGCGACATCGGCGGCCACCCGCGCACGCTCGAATACCTGGACGCGCTCTTGCGCGGCGGACAGGCCCGCTTCGACGACATCCGCGCTCGCATGGAGCGGGTGCTCCGCGAGCGGGGCATCCCCGACCCCGGCGCCTGGCTCGGCGCCGCGGAGCGCGACATCGACGCCGCCCTGGCCGAAGCCGTCACCCTGGCCGCCGACGACGTCATGCTCGACCAACTGCTGGAACAAGCCCGGGCCACGCCGCTTTCGGTGGAGCTGGCGCTGGCCGCCGCCGTCTACCGCGTCCCGGTGGACGAGGTCGGGCTGCGCTTCGTCGCAAGCGAGCCCCGCCCGGTCGCTCCCGAGCTCGAAGCCGAATGGAAGGCCGTGAACGAAGCACGAGCCGCGCTTCGCGCCCGCGACGGCAAGCTGCCGGCCTTCGACGACCTGCCCGACGACCTCCGCCGGCGCTACGCCGCGGCATTGCAAGAGCTCCAGCAGCCCCCGTTGCAGCACCAAGAACAATTCGCTCGGGCCCTCGCCCGGCTCGAGCAGCTCGGCCTGGTAGCCCCGGTGGCGAGCGCGCCCGGCGAATCGCGGTATGCACTGCACCGCTGGACGGCGGACCAGCTGCTCGCCAAGGCGCCCGAAGCCGAACGCCGCCGCGCCCACGAGCGCGCGGCCCGCTACTTCCAGTGGCGGGTCAGCGTTCGCCCGCAGTCTCGCGAAAAGGACATCGAAGAGCTGATCGAAGCCCGCCATCACTTCCGCGAAGCCGGCCTGCTCGACGAAGCCCTTCAGGCGACCGACGCGGCGTGCTCCCAGCTTCAAACCTGGGGAGCCTACGCCCGAGTCGAGCAGCTGTATCGCGAAACCCTGCGCTGGGTACCGCCCCGCTCCCGGCCCGCGGCCGTCGCCGAGCACCAGCTCGGCATCATCGCGCAGGGACGCGGCGACTACGACTCGGCGCTCGAGCACTATCGTCGAAGCCTCGCCATCAACGAAGAGCTCGGCGACCGCGCGGGCATCGCCGGCTCCTATCACCAGCTGGGCACGGTCGCGGAGGATCGCGGCGACTACGACACGGCGCTCGAGCACTATCGTCGAAGCCTCACCATCTTCGAAGAGCTCGGCGACCGCGCGGGCATGGCCAGCTCCTATCACCAGCTCGGCATCGTCGCGCAGGGACGCGGCGAGTACGGCACGGCGCTGGAGCACTATCGTCGAAGCCTCGCCATCCACGAAGAGCTCGGCGACCGCGCGGGCATGGCCGATTCCTACGGTCAGCTCGGCGTTTTTCACACGGAGCGCGGGCAGGCCGAGGAGGGGCTTGGCTGGACGGTGCGCGGGTTCGTCATCCACGCGGAGCTCGGGTCACCGAACGCGCGCATTACTCTTCACTGGCTGGGCAGGCAGCGCGAGCTCCTCGGCGAGGCTCGGTTTCGCGCCGTGTTGCGCGAGGTCATCGGCGAAGAGGGAGCGAACGCCGTCGCGGAGCGGCTCGATCGAGCCGGGCCGGAGGGGTGACGAGGCAAGGCTCGGCAGCATGAGCCGGGGCTCGGCGTCAGCGATGTCGGATGGTACGGGGGTACGAACCGTCCGAAAATACCTGAGTCCTTTGCAGGGACCAGCGGGGCTTGTGCCCCAGCCCGCCCCAGCCCAACGAGACGTGTGAGGATGGGTCAGCGGCAGGGGTAGAGCGAGGGCTGGAGGACGAGGGAAGGACGAGGGTGGGGTGAGCGGTGAGGAAGTCTCGGGTCATTTGATGATGCCGGCGCGCGCCAGCGCGGACCTTTGGGTCCTCGAGCAGTGAGGACGGGATGGGTCAGAGGTAGGGGTAGAGCGAGGGCTGGAGGACGAGGGAAGGACGAGGGTGGGGTGAGCGGTGAGGAAGGTCGTCTCGGGTCATTTGATGATGCCGGCGTGCTCGGCCGGGTCAAGGCCAAGCCGCGCGCCGACGCGCGGTCGCTCGCGGACTCGCGAGCCTTGACCCAGCCTGCGCGCGCCAGCGCGGACCTTTGGGTCCTCGAGCAGTGAGGGCAGGAGGTTCATCATGTCGCTCAAGATCTATTCGGTCGTTCTCGATCTCGTTCGTCGGCTCGCGCCAGTGGTCCGGGTGCTGCGCTCGCGGAGCTCGGCGCTGGCCAACCAGATGGAGCGGGCGCTCATCAGCGTTCCGTTGAATGTGGCCGAGGGCGCCTACAGCCGCGGCAAAAATCGCCAGGCGCGCTTCCAATCAGCGGCCGCGTCAGCGCGCGAAACGCTCGCGTGCCTGGAAACGGCCGAGGCCATGGGCTTCATCGGGCCCATCGAGCCCGAGCTCAGCGCGCTCTTTAATCGGGTCATCGGCACGCTCGTTCGGCTCATCGAGCCGCGCCCCTGAAGCGC
>DASWGX010000196.1:0-2497 GCA_036393455.1 Polyangiaceae bacterium | reverse complement strand
GATCAGCATCACCATGGGGCGGCCGGGCCCCGCCGGGGCTGCACGCCCTTGCGCTTCGCCCAAGCCGTCGGGCTGCGGCTCTGCGCCGGCGAGCGGCCGGACCGACGGCGTTCCCGGCACCAGGTTTTCCAGCGCCGCCTGGCAGTCGACCTGCATTTGGAGCGCCGTTTGGAAGCGCTTGTCCGGCCTCACGCGAATCGCTTTCGCCACGATGG
This sequence comes from Polyangiaceae bacterium, assembly GCA_036393455.1. Lineage (GTDB taxonomy): Bacteria > Myxococcota_A > Polyangia > Polyangiales > Polyangiaceae > DASWGX01. Next base: position 2,282 of record DASWGX010000196.1, on the reverse strand, counting down.
CGGCGACGTTCGCCGGGATCCAACCCGCGACCTGATCGAGCGGCGTCGGGCCCTTGAGGTGCAGCGATAAGACCTGATCGAGGCCTATGCCGGGCGTCACGACGAGGGCCGAACGACCCGCGAGCATCTCGTAGAGCACCAGACCGACGGCGTAGAGATCGCTGCGCGCGTCGACGGCCTCGAGTCGGGTCTGCTCCGGCGACATATAGCCGGCGGTGCCGACGACCTTGTGTGCGTGCGGGCGAGCGGCGCTCAGCACTTTGGCGGTGCCGAAGTCTCCCAGTAGCACGCGTTCGCCGTCGACGAACACGTTCTCCGGCTTGACGTCGCGGTGCACGATGCCCTGTTCGTGCGCCGCCGCGATCGCTCCGAGCACCGCAATCGTGTACTTGAGGGCGCGAGCGACGTCGAAAACCTCGTCCTCCTCCAGCTCGTCCCTGAGCGTGCGCCCTTCCAGGAACTCCATCGCGATCCAGATGCGATCGCCGAGCGAGCCGACGTCGTAGACCTCCACCACGTGCGGGTTCCTGAGCCGAGCCAGGGCGCGCGCCTCCTGGAAGAAGCTGTTCTTGACGTCGTCGTGATCCGTGAAGCGCTGCTGCAGCAGCTTGATCGCGACGGGCCGCTGCAAATTGAGATCGCGCGCTTCGTAGACGTCGCCGAAACCGCCCGACGCGACGTGCTGCACGACTTCGTACTTACCGACGAGCACGAAGCCCGCTTGAAGGTAACGACGACGACTCTCCGAAAGCTCTGTAACGCGACCCGGCATGCCCGCTCCGTCAAAGGCCCTATCGACCAGTGTACGCCTTTCGCGCGCCGATTCGCGGCAGATTTCCTGCCGCGACCCGCCCGCGATTGTTAGGGCCTTTTTTCCACCCATCCGTACTTGGCTCCCGCCAGAACGGATTTCGTCGACACCCAAAAATCTTGCTCTAACGCTTCGGACGCACGAAAACGCGAGGTTTCTCCGGTCTCGAAGCGGCCCCGACCGCTCAGCGAACGCCGGACGGGAGGACATCGTTCAGCCCCCAAATTTCGGAGGCGTACCCGGCAATGGTGCGATCGCTCGAGAAGTGTCCCATGCGTGCCACGTTGAGAACCGCGCGGCGCGTCCAGGCGGCCGGATCGCGCGCGTAGGCGGTCGCGACTTCCCTTTGACAGCTGACATAGCTCAAGAAGTCGGCGAGCACCATGAAGTGGTCGCCGCGCAAGAGCGCGTCCACGATAGGACGGAACCGGCCCGGCTCCTCCGGAGAGAACGTACCGCTCGCCACGGCATCGAGCACCCGCCGCACGGGTGGTTCGGAGTAGTAGATGCGCTCCGGGTGGTACCCCTGCTCTCTGGCTCGCATCACCTCCTCGGCGCTCAGCCCGAAGAGAAAGACGTTCTCCTCGCCGACGGCGTCGCGGATCTCGATGTTGGCCCCGTCGAGCGTACCCACGGTGAGCGCACCATTCAGCGCCAGCTTCATGTTGCCGGTTCCGGACGCCTCGAACCCCGCGGTCGAAATTTGTTCGGAAACCTCGCTGGCGGGAATGATGAGCTCCGCTAGCGATACGCTGTAGTTGGGGACGAAAACCACGCATAGCCGCTCGCGCACGCGCGCATCGGCCCCAATCACCGCTCCGACGGACGTGATGAGGTGGATGATGCGCCGCGCCATCTCGTACCCCGGGGCGGCCTTGCCGGCGAAGAGGAACGTTCGTCGAACGCCGGTCTGCGACGGATTGTCGCGTTCGTCCAGGTACAAGAGCACGACGTGCAGAATGTTGAGCAACTGTCGTTTGTACTCGTGAATGCGTTTGATCTGCACGTCGAGCAACGCCTCGGGATCGATCTCGAGCGCGCTGTTTTTCCAGATGCCGTCCGCGAGGCGCCGCTTGTTGCGGCGCTTGATTTCACGAAACTCGGCGCAAAACTCGGGGTCGTCCGCCAGAGGCGCGAGGTCTTCCAAATAGTCGAGCTCGCGCACCCAGCGGTCGCCGATGTGACGCGTGATCAGCCTGGCGAGCTCCGGATTGCACTTGAGCAACCAGCGACGCGGCGTCACGCCGTTGGTCTGGTTCGTTATCTTGCCCGGCCAGAGGTCGTTGAAGTCCCGAAATAGAGTTTCCTTCAACAAGCGCGAATGGAGCGCCGAAACGCCGTTGACGCGGCGCGCCCCGACGACGGCAAGGTTCGCCATCCGCACGTACTTTTCTGCTCCTTCTTCGATCAAGCTCATGCGCCGTATTCTTTCCTCGTCGCCGGGATAGCGCTGCCTGACCTCTTGGAGGAA
>DASWGX010000195.1:0-4239 GCA_036393455.1 Polyangiaceae bacterium | reverse complement strand
GTGACCGTGCTCGCGCGCGGCGAAGCCGTCGCGAGCGCCGATACCGCGCGCGCCCGCCGATCGGCGTCCCATTGGTCGGAAGCCCTCGGTCGAGCCGACCCGTTGAGCGCGCTCGTGCTCACCGCGCTGGCCGGCGTGTTCGAACGCTGCACGTCGATCCCCGACGGCACCGGCTTGATCGTTGGAACCGTCGCGGCGAGCATCGAGCACAATCGACGGTTCTTCGCCAAGCTCGAAGAGCGCGGACCGGCGCGCGCGCCGCCGCGGTCGTTCCCGGGCACGTCGCCCAATCTCTGCGCGGGCACGGCTTCGATAGCGTTCGGGCTCCGAGGTCCGACGATGGCCGTCGCGGCCTCCTTGCTTGCCCCGGTAGAAGCGCTCGCGCTCGGGGTCGATTTCGTCCGCGGGGGCGATGCCCCGGCCATGCTCGTCGTCGCCGCCGATGAAGTCGGCGAAACCGTTTCGTCGTTGTGGCTTGCCGCGGGTTGGGAGCCTCCGAGCCCCGGAGCGCTCGCCTGCTTGATCGGCGCAGGTACGGAGGAGGCGACGGATCTAGCGCCGCGGGTGTATCGGCTTCTCGAAGAGCCCGCTCTGGAGACCGGCCGGCTGGGCGAGGTGGGACCGGGCTGGCCGGCTCTGGGACGAGCTCTCGACCTCGTGGGCCAGCTTTGACAGCGCGGGCTTGCCGGAGTGGCGGGGTTTTGGCACGGTCCGCGCGCGGAATGGGTGTCCCGGCTCGAGCGTTGTGCCTCGGGTCACCTCGGTGCCGATGCGAACGAAACTCGTCTTGATCCGGTCGGCTGCCTTTGCGGCTCTCTTCGTGGTTGTCGTAGGCCTTACGGGTTGCGCGCAGCAGCTCATCCCCAACACGGACGTCGAAGACAACGACTTCAATCGGCGCGTCGTGGCGTTCTGCGAGGAATACAGAAAAGCGCTCGAGCGCCGCAACACAGCGCTCTTGCTACAGCTGGCCGATAGTCGGTATTACGAGGACGGCGGCAACATCGACGCTACCGACGACCTCGACTACGCCGGTCTCAAGGCATACCTCGACGGCAAGTTCCGCGAGACGCGTGCGATTCGCTACGAGATCCGATACCGGCGTGTCGGTCAGGGGCGCGACGACGTCGTGTACGTCGACTACACGTACAGCGCGAGCTACAAGATCCCGACGGAAGCCGGGGATGTCTGGCGGCGGCGCGTGGCGGACAATCGGCTCGAGCTTCTGCCGAACGGTGACAGCTTCAAGATCTTGTCCGGGATGTGAAGCTCAGCGCGGAAACGCGCCCGTCGGCGGCGTTGGGGCAGTCCCCGGAGACTCCGCTTCGAGCGGAGCCAAGCTTTCCGGCTCGGGCGCGGGTGCCGCATCCGCGGGTGTTTCTGCGGGCGGCGGCGTCTCGACTGGCGGCGGGGCCACGGGCGTGAGGGGGACGCTCGGCTCGGGCGCCGGCGTCTCGGGCGCGACGCCGGGCGAAGCTCCCGGCGCCGTGGGAGACGCGGGGTTTGCGCCAGGTGGTTGCCACGCCTTGGAATTGGGGCACGCCCTGAAGCGCTCCTCGATGGCTCCGCAATCCTCTCGAGCCAGCCGTCGCTCCGGGGGCAGCACCGCGGGCACGATGTCGTCCCATCGAATCACGAGGCCGGCTCCCACCGTCTTGACCAACGAGCCGCGGAAGGCCCCTCCGAGCGTCGACAGGCCGCCGTAGACATTGAAGTCGGCGCCCTCGCCGAGATGGATGGCGAGCTCCAGCCCGACGCGCATCGGCACCGAGACGCTGAACTCCGTTTCGATGCCCTGTGCCGCGATCCGCTGCACGAGATCCGCATCGATCTCGATCTGGCCGTCTGGCCCAACGAGATCGTTCGGATCGACGTCGATCTGAGTTGGTATGAAGCGCGTGTCGAGATTCGCGCTCGGCGCCAGCTCGAAGCTCGGCGTCAGAGTCAGCGCGGCGACCGGCGATACCGGGAACACGAGGCCCATCGTCAGCGGAAGCGTCAACGCATTCTGTTCGCCGCTGAAGTAGCCCGTGGGTACGCCGCCTACGTAGAAGCCCAGCGCGGCCCTCGGGACACCGTCGTCGAAACGATCCGCGACGGGAAACTCGAACAGCGCGACGGCGCCACCGGCAATTCCGTGCTGCGTGACGTCGGACTCGTCATTTCCGAAGCGCACGTAGTGCAGGCCGAACTGCGCGCTGAGCTTTGCGGTGGTGGACGAGAAATTCGCGTTGTAGCTCAGCGTATTGAAGGAGCCGGCGTCGCTCGCGCCGAGTCGGTATGAGAAGACCACGCTCGACGCGCGCGTATCGTAGCTGGAAACTGCCGGCGCGTGAGTACCGGGACGAGCCAGCGCACCGCTAGTCGAGAACGACAGGGCGAGGGCTGCAAGCGGAGCGGTATTCCGAAACCACGAGGACGCCATCGAACCGGGTCAACGGGTGTTCGCGGCAGCCTGTTAAGGGAGAGGCTGCCGCCCGGTTCGCCTTGGGATCGGTCAGGGGAGGCGAAAGTCCTCCTGAATTTCCACGATGCGGAAACGGCCCTCGTCGTAACGCAGGAGGAGAACCATGGTTTCGCCGAACAATCTTTCGCTCCGATCGCGCCCGGCGCTGATCGGGACCCGCATCACGATATCGCCAGGCAATGGCTGCACGTCGATGCGCCGCTCCGCCCCGAGCACGCTGAGCTCTTCCGCTCGGTAAATCTCGACGTCGCGTTCGTGATAAATGGTCTGGCGCGTGAGCTCGGAATAGTCGAGGCGCGCGAACCGCGAGCGCCAGAAAGAACGAGCGCGCTGACGCGGGCTCGCGGCGTCGCTCTTCAACCACGCCCGCGCGTCCAGGACGGCATCGAGCTCGGCCGGCGATTCCGCGATGACGGCGTCGAAGAACGCGCGCAGACTGTGCTCGGCTTCGGCCAGGCCGTGCGGCGCCGTGAGCACGGCGAGCCCGCGCTCCGCCGGAGAGCTCGTGTCGGCCGGCGGCAGGTGCTGGGCGCGATCCACCGCCACGCCCGGAGGCCGAGCGGATGTCTCGGGCTCGCCGGTTCGCGTCGGAAATGCCGGTGAGCCGCGCAAACTGCAACCGGAGATGGCCGTCAAGGCCAGGGCGACCAGCTCGAGGCGGCGCATGGCAACGAGCGTCAGAGCTTTTCGATGATCGGATCGGCGCTGCGCGTCAGCGTGACGATGGAGCGCGTCTCGATAGGCGTCCAATCGCGCCTCACTTCTTCGAGCTCCGAGGCTACGATACAAAACCGCGTGCTCTCCACGCTCGGGATGCGCGCCCGGCGCGTTTCCTCTTCCCCGAGCAGCTCTTCGACGTCGTAACGGCCCTTCAACACGCGCAGGGCGGCTTTCCCGCTGCGATGCACCAAGAGCAGGTGTTCACCGTTGGTCACCAGAATGTCCCCTTGGTTCGGCCCGTGTCCCTCTTCGGCGGACAGGCGATCGACCAGGGCGACCGAAGCGCGCAGCGCCGCCGAAATGTGCTGTGGGTCCACGCTCTGTTCGTCGAGATGTCCGGAGTCGTGCAAAAAGGAAAGGAACAAGTAGAAAGAGAGCTCGCTGTCCGTCTCGCCTCGCACGTTGCGGCGTAAAAAATCCGGCTGCGAGTCGAGCAGACGACCGCTGAGATGTTCGAAGCCGAGGATCGTACCGGTCTGCGCGTATAGCCACAGTCGGTAACGGAACGGCTGTGTGTTCTCGGTTCTGAGGGCGCCGATATGGGGATTGCGCACGTGACCGATCAGCACGTCGGTGCGAACGCTGTCCGTGGCTTCCGCCAGGTCGATGACGTCGCGGTCGTCCATCGGGCGCCGCCGGAGCAGCGCTTCGCCGAACTGATAAAACCCAATCCCCCAGCCCAGCGCTTGCGCGCCGCTACGGCGTACGCGCAGGATGCTCGCGCTCGATCGAAGCACGCGTGCCCCGAGATCGGAGCGGTTGCCAATGAAGCCGAACATCCTTGCCATGGTCAGTCCGAAGCTCGGGGGACCGGTGAGCCCCACGTGCCTCCGTTCAAGCATGAGCCGTATCGCACGCGTTGTCACATGCGCTTCTGAAGTCCGTTTGGACGCGGTTGCGCGCCCACCGCATGTCGATTCACAGGGCGTTCGGGAATTCAATTTTCGAGAGACTGCGGAGCGGTTCGAGGCTGCGAGCGCGAGAAGTCCGAGGCCGGACCCCTGGCCAAGCGGCCGATGGCATGACGCTTCCAATCGGCGTCGTGACGTGGC
>DASWGX010000194.1:0-9861 GCA_036393455.1 Polyangiaceae bacterium | reverse complement strand
GCCGGCGTGCTGGGCTTCGAGTACGGCTACAGTCTCGATTGGCCGGACGGGCTCGTCATGTGGGAGGCTCAGTTCGGTGACTTCATCAACGCGGCCCAGGTGATCGTCGATCAGTACCTGGTCAGCGCCGAAGACAAGTGGAAGCGGTTGAGCGGGCTGGTGTTGCTCTTGCCGCACGGCTTCGAAGGCCAGGGGCCGGAGCACTCGAGCGGGCGTCTCGAGCGTTTCTTGCTGCTCGCCGCGGAAGAAAACATTCAGATCGTCCAGCCGACCACGCCGGCCCAGTACTTTCACGTGCTCCGCCGTCAAGCGCTGAGGCCCTGGCGCAAACCGCTCATCGTGTTCACGCCGAAGAGTCTGCTCCGGCATCCGCGCGTCACGAGCACGCTCGACCACTGCTCGGGCCAAGTCTTCCACCGCATCTTGCCGGACTCGCGCGAAAACCAAGGGAATACGAGCAAGGTCTTCATGTGCACGGGCAAGATCTACTACGAGCTCGAGAAGGAGCGGCAAGAACGGGAACGCGACGACGTCGCGATCATCAGGCTCGAACAGCTTTATCCGCTGAAGGAAACCCAGCTGATCGCCGCCCTCGGGGACTACGCTGCCGGAACGCCGGTGACCTGGGTTCAGGACGAGCCGGAGAACATGGGCGCGTGGCGCTATCTATTGACGCGCTTCGGTCGCAAGCTCCTCGATCGTTTTCCGTTCACGCTCGTTTCCAGGCCCGAGTCAGCGAGCCCCGCCACCGGTTCGGCCAACAGCCACAAGCTCGAGCATCGCCGGCTGATGGACGAGGCCTTCGCCACCGACTGACGCCCCTCTTCAACCCGGATCAAGGAACAGCAAAATGGCCGTCGAGCTCAAAGTCCCTTCCGTCGGTGAATCGATCACGGAAGTGCAAATTGGCGAGTGGCTCAAGCAGGAAGGCGACCATGTCGAACGCGACGAGGTGCTCGTCACCATCGATACGGACAAGGTGACCGTCGAGCTTCCCGCGCCGGCGGCGGGCACGCTCTCGAAGATCGTGATGAAGAACGGGCAGTCCGCGTCCGTCGGGGACGTCGTGGGCTACCTCGAGGAAGGCGCGGCGGCCGAGGCGAAGAAGAAGCCCAAGCGCGACCGCACGCCGTCGAAGCCCGCGGCCGCGGCGAAGGCCGAAGGCGAGCAGGGCGAAAGCGAGCAGGGCGAAAGCGAGCAGGGCGAAAGCGACCGGCAGGATCGCGCGCGCCGGATCAAAGACAGTTTGCCGCCTCAGGCTTTTGCGCGCGTGATGCCGTCGGCGCGGCGCTTGATGAAGCAACACGGGCTCGAACCGGGCGACGTCGAGGCTTCGGGGCCCGAGGGCCGCCTGCTCAAGGAAGACGTGCTGAGGGCCGTCGGCGCCGCGGCCGGAGCGCGAGCGGAGGAGCCGGCCACGACCGGAGACGTCGAACGGCTCGAAGAGGTCGTTCCCATGACGCCGATGCGGCGGCGCATCGCCGAACGCTTGGTCGAGTCGCAGCATACGGCCGCGCTCTTGACCACGTTCAACGAGATAGACATGGGGAACGTCATGGCGCTCCGCAAAGAGCACCAGCCGAACTTCCAGGAGAAGTACGGAATCAAGCTCGGCTTCATGTCGTTCTTCGTCAAGGCGGCGATCGAGGGGCTCAAGCTGATTCCGCAGGTCAACGCGGAAATTCGCGGCACGGACATCGTCTACAAGCGCTACTACGACATCGGCGTCGCAATCGGCGGCGGCAAGGGCCTCGTCGTGCCCGTGATTCGCAACGCGGAATGCCTGAGCTTCGCGGAAATCGAGCAGAAAATAGCGGACTATGGCGCCCGGGCGAAGGACAACAAACTGAAGCTCGAGGAACTTTCCGGCGGCACCTTCACGATTTCGAACGGCGGCATCTACGGCTCCCTCTTGTCGACGCCGATCATCAACCCGCCGCAGAGCGGCATCCTCGGGTTGCACGCGATTCAAGAGCGTCCGGTGGTCCGCGACGGGCAAATCGTAGTTCGACCCATGATGTACGTCGCGGTCACCTACGATCATCGCCTCGTCGACGGTCGCGAAGCCGTCACGTTCCTGCGGCGTATAAAGGATTGTATCGAAGACCCGGCCCGCATCCTGCTCGAGGTGTGACGCCGGGAAGCGCGAGACCCATGGCCAACAAACACGATCTGATCATCATCGGCGCCGGCCCGGGCGGCTACGTCGCGGCAATTCGCGCCGCGCAGCTCGGCCTCGACACGGCGTGCGTCGAGGAGGAGTCCGCTCTCGGCGGCACTTGCCTCAGGGTCGGCTGCATCCCGAGCAAGGCGTTGCTCGAAGCCAGCCATCATTTCTGGCACGCCACGCACCATCTCGGCGATTTCGGCGTGAACGTGGGAGAAGTCGAGCTCGACCTCGCGAAAATGCTGAAAAAGAAGGACGCCGTCGTGAAGGCGCTGACGCAGGGCGTCGCGTCGCTGTTCAAGAAGAACAAGATCACGCGCTACCTCGGTCGCGGCACGATTACCGGGCCCGGCTCGGTCAGCGTGCACGGCAAAGAGCCGCTGGAGCTGACCGCGGAACACGTCATCATCGCGACCGGAAGTCAGCCCATGCCGCTGCCCGGGGTAGCGTTCGACGGGGAGCGAGTCGGCTCGAGCACGGAAGCGCTTTCGTACGGCGAGGTGCCGAAACACTTGGTCGTCATCGGGGCCGGCTACATCGGGCTCGAGATGGGCTCGGTCTGGCGGCGGCTCGGGGCCGAAGTCACGGTGCTCGAGTACCTGGACCGCATCCTGCCGGGCATGGACGCGGAGCTTGCCGCCGAAGGCCACAAGATCTTCACCAAGCAAGGCTTGAGGTTCCGGCTCGGCACCAAGGTGACCGGCGTCGAGCGCGCGGGCGAGCATTTCCGCGTCGAGGTGGAGGACGGCGAGGCGCTCGAGTGCGATCGCGTGCTCGTCGCGGTCGGGCGCCGGCCCAACACCGACGGCCTGGGTCTCGAAGCCGTGGGCATCGAAACCGACCGCCGCGGCTTCATTCCGGTCCAAGGCTTTCGCACCGAGACCGAAGGTTTCTATGCCGTCGGCGACGTGATCGGCGGCGCGATGCTCGCCCACAAGGCCGAAGACGAGGGCATCGCCTGCGTCGAGCAGATCGTGACCGGGTACGGCCACGTCGACTACGACGCGATTCCCGGCGTTGTGTACACGCACCCGGAAATTGCCGCGGTCGGAAAGACCGAAGAGCAGCTCGAGCAGTCCGGAACGCCGTATCGAAAGGGTACTTTCCCGTTCATTGCCAACGGCCGGGCGCGCGCGCTCGGCGAGGTGGAGGGGCGCGTGAAGATCCTCGCGCACGCGGAAACGGATCGCGTGCTCGGCGTTCACATCATCGGTCCACGGGCGGGGGACCTCATCGCCGAAGCCGCGGTGGCCATCGAGTTCGGCGCCAGCTCCGAAGACATCGCTCGTTCGAGCCACGCTCACCCGACGCTGGCCGAGGTAGTCAAAGAGGCGGCACTCGCGGTCGATGGGCGCGCGCTGCACATCTGATTGACCGCCCGTGCGTTCCGCCGTCGCGGATCGCGCGGAAGGCGTACCGTCACCGCTCGCTGGAAAGGCGCTGGAAAGGCGGTGCAAAGGAGCAACCTTCAGGATATCCGACACTTGCCAGCTTCGATGGGCAGTTTGACATGGGACGAAGCGTGCTTAAGTTCGGACCTGTTTGCCCGTTCCCAATCCATAGAGCCGAGTCCAGCGCAATCGCTGGTAGGAGTAGCGCATGCAGTTCACATGGTCTCCGGTTTCAGCCTCGAGCGAGTCGCCCGACGACGGCGCGCGACCGCTGGCCCTACCGGAGGAAATCTGGCACGAGCTCGGGGCGGAACGTCGAGCCGTCTACCAACTGGGCCAGCGCGTGGTGGAAGCACTCCTCGAGCCCGGCGCTCTACCGATTCACGACGTTGCCCGGGCCGTCAAGTCTCCGGTGGGTGAGTTCGTCAACGCGCTCCAGCTGCTGAGCGAAATGGACCTCATCAGCGTCGAGCTGGAAGACGAAGGCCCCATCGTGACGCTCGTTGCCGTTCCGGACGACCACGTCAAGGTACGTGGCCTCGACGGCCGCTCCCGCTGGGTGTTCATCGCGAGACCGCTCGAGCCGCCGGAGCGCGACGCTTCCGAGCTGAATTAGAGCCCAGCGCGCCGTTCAGGGCGGCGGAGGGGGTTTGGTCAAGTAGTGGTAGCCGTAGGCTTCCCTGAAGCCGAGGCCCGCATAGAGCGACAGCGCGGCCGGGTTCGAGCGCTCCACCTGGAGATAGACGCGCGATACGCCGAGATTTTTCGTAGCTTCGCACAGGCCCTGCAAGAGCGCCGTCCCGAGGCCGCGGCGCCGATGTTCGGGAACGGTGAGCATCGAGAACAAGCCGAGCCATGCTCCCTGCCGAACGCCGAGCACGGTCGCGGCGGGTCTGTCCCGGACGCAAGCGACGCCGCACAGCGCGGTATCGGAAAGGCGTCGCACGAGTCCCTCGAACACTTCCGGTGTTTCGGCGAACCGGCTCCGCGCGACGGCGATCTCGCGCCATTGCTCGAACGGTCCGACTTCCACCCGCACGCTGACGCCTTCGGGGCGCGCGCGCGATTGCCGCAGCACCCCGTCGAGCTCGGCCGTCTGGATCGACACCGGCGCTTCGACGCCGAAGCCACGAGCCGAGAGCTCGGCGTCGAGGTTCGCCTTCGCTGCCGCGGGAGATATCTGCACGCGAGCCGGCAGGCCACGCCGTTCGTAGAAAGCCTCGAGCTCCGCGACGCGCTCGGAAAGGGTGAGATGCGTGCCGGCAACCTCCGGCCAGGCCGAGTTCGCGCGGCGCGTCACGCCCGCCGTGTGGCGGAGCCACCAGCCGTCCAGCGCGACGACCTCGCGCGCCGGCCAAGCTCGGAACGCGAGAGCGTCGAGCTCCTGAACGATCTGCGTAATGGCCACGAACGATGAGCGAGCCCGCGCAAGGGGAAAGGCGAAGGGCGCCGGAATCAGGGGATCAGGAAGAACAAGAGCGTGCCGGCCGCGGCGGTCAAGAGCGCCTGCTCGACGGTGCGCCGCGCCTTTTTTCTATCTTTTTGCAGCTGCTCCGTGTTGGCCACACGCTCGACGCCGCTCGCCGTTTCACGCTCGCCGCTCATCGCTCGCGCCAGGCAGGTGCGGTTCAGCGCCTGGAAGACGAACGTCGAGGAAACCATGAACGGAAGAAAGACGGTCAGGCGCCAGAGTACCGGGGCATCGGCTCGGACCAACAGGACCCCGAGCACCAGGCCCGAGGTAAACAGCAAAATACCCGCTCGCAAGCGCCGGTTGACGCCGCAAGACGTGATGTTGTGCTGACATGGCACCACGACTATGGAGCCTAGGAGCGAACTGCCGCATGGGCAAGCCCCCAGGGCCACTCTCGATCGGTGGGAGGGGCCGCGCGCGCTGGGCGCGCACGGCTCTTTCGTTATATTGGGGGCCAATGAGCGGCCATTTGACGCGCCTCGTCGACCTACGCCGCGGCGAAGGCGCGTTGGTTCTCAGAACCACGCTCAGCCTACTCTTCGTCATAGCGGGGCACACCCTGCTCGAGACGGCGAGGGACGCGCTCTTCCTGTTCGAGCTCCCGCCGAGTCGCCTCGCCCTCGCCTACGCCGCGATGGGCGCCCTCGCCCTGGTCGCGACGCGCGTGGGGTCCGCGATCGTTTCGCGTTTCGGCCGTCGCAGCGGCCTCGTCTTTACGCTGCTCTGGGCGGCGTACGGCACCGCCCTCTTCCACCTGATTCCGGTCAGCGCGATCTCGGTCTTCGCGCTCTACCTCTGGAGCGGTCTCATCGCCAGCGTCGTGGTCGTCCAGTTCTGGATGCTCGCGGGCCAAGTCTTCACGGTAGGTCAGGGCAAGCGCCTGTTCGGTCCGATCGCCGCGGGCGGCGTGTTCGGCGCGGTGCTCGGGGCGGGCGCGGCCATGCTGTGTCTCAGATGGTTCGGGGTCACGCAGCTCCTGTTGGTAGCGGCGGCCGCGTTCGTGGTCTCGGCTCTGATTCTCGCCGGTTACGAGGTTTCCGAGGAACCCGAAGCGCGACCGCCGCGGCGCGCCGGGCTGGTGCAGAGCCTTTCGCTGTTCAAACAGCACCGCTACCTGCCGCTGATCGCGGCTTTGAGCGTCGTTTCCAGCGCGACCTTGCTGTTCACCGACTACCTTTTCAAGTCGGTCGCGGCCAGCCAGATCCCGGCGGCGGAGCTCGGCACTTTCTTCGCCCGCTATTACACGGTGCTGAATGCCGCGGCGCTCCTGGCTCAGCTTTTTCTCACCGGTGCGCTGGTGCGGCGCTTCGGCGTGGTGGCCGCTTTCGCGGTGCTGCCGGTGCTGCTCGCCTCGGGCGCGCTCTCGGTGGCGTTCGGCGGAGCGGTCTTCACGCGGGTCTTGCTCACGAAGGGCGCGGACGGCACGTTGCGCCATTCCTTGCACCGAATCTCGAGCGAGCTGCTCTGGATGCCCCTTGCCGAGGATGTCCGAGCGCAGAGCAAGGCGCTCGTCGACACCGTGGTCGTTCGCATGACGCAGGCGGCCGCCGCGGGACTCATCCTGGTTCTGGCCAGCCGCGGGCTCGATTCGCCTCGCGTGCTCGGCGGCGCCATCGCGGTCTTGGCGCTGGGCTGGTTGCTCTTGGCCCTCGCCGCGCGCCCTCGCTACATGGATCTGTTCCGCCAGACGTTGCAGCGCGGCACCTTCGCGTCGGAGCTGACGCTCGATCTGCCGTCGGTGGAGGTCGTGGTCGAAGCCCTGTCGAGCCCCGAGCCGGCGCGGGCGATCGCGGCGATCGAGCTCTTGGCCGGCAACGGGCGCACGGGGCTGATTCCGGCGCTGATTCTGTATCACGAGTCGGAAGAGGTGCTGATCGAGGCGCTGCGCGTGTTGCCGTCTCGCGAGCGCAAGGACTGGGTACCGCTCGCGAAGCGCCTGTTGCGACACGAGTCGGAAGCCGTGCGCGTCGCCGCGATGCGCGCCCTGGCCGACGCGGGCATCACTTCCGAGCTATCCGATCGGCTGTACGACATCAGCCCGGGCGTGCGCGGTCACGCGGCGTTCTTGATCGCGCACGACGACTTCGGACAGCCGCCGCTCGAGCACCCGGCCGTGCGCGACATTCTCGAGCTCCAGGGTGCTGCCGGCGTGCGCGGCAAGGTCGGTCTCCTGCAATCGATCCACGCGCGCGGCGACGCACGCTGGGCCGACGTGGTGCTCGCGCTTTCCGAAGGCTGCGACGAGAAGGTCGCGCTCGCCCTGGTGCCGGCGATCGGCGTCCTGAAGGACGTTCGCTTCATTCCGTTTCTGGTGAGACGATTGTCGTTTCGCGAGGGCCGAGAGCTGGTGCGCTCGGCGCTCGCCGGTCTCGGCGCTCCGGCGCTCGACGAGCTCGAGCGGTTGCTCGTAGACCCGAGCACGGACCGGCGCTTGCGCCGGCACCTGCCGCGCACGATCTCGCGCTTCGCCGAGCAGCGCGCGGCGGACATTCTCACCGCGCAGCTCGAGCGGGAGCCGAGCGGCCTGGTCCGCTACAAAATCCTGCGCGGACTCGGCCGGCTCGTCATGGAAGCTCCGGTCGGCGTCGATCGGGCGGCGATGGAGCGGCAGGTTCATCAGAACCTTGTCGAGTACATGCGCATGCTCGCGCTCCGCGCTCGGGTGGAGGAAGGGCTCTCGCCGCCTCCCGCAGGCGCCGAGGCGAGCGGTCGGATCCTGCTCGGGCTTTTGGACGACAAGCGCAAGCAGGCGCTCGAGCGCGCGTTTCGTTTCCTCCAGATCGCCCACCGTCACGAGGACATCCACGCGGTTTCGCGAGCCGTCGGCTCGAGCGATCGCCGCGTGCGCGCTCAAGCGCTGGAATTCTTGGACAACCTCGGGCTCGATTCGACCGTGCCGCAAAATCGTACCCTCTTGGCCCTGGTGATCGACGACCTTTCGCCGTCCGAGCGTCTGGCGCGCGGCTCGGTGCTGCTGCCCAACCCGCCCCGCAGTCACGACGAAGCGATGCTCCTGATGTTGGAGGACGAGGACGAGGTGTTGTCTTCCGTGGCGGCCTATCACGCGCTCCATCTGGACCATCCCGAGCTCGAGCAAATCGTCGCTACGCTGACTCTCGAACGGCCGCACCTCGCCTTCTTGCGCGAGCAGCCGCGGCGCATTAGCTCCTGGAGCCTGGTCCCACCCCATGCCGGATGAGCCCGTTCTGCGTCGCGTCGAGCACGAGCTCTTCATTCGCTCGTTTTTCGCGATCAACCCGCCGGCGGGAGTCGCCGCGCAGCTGGCCGCCAGCATGCGGGACATGTACCTCGAGAGCGGAGAAACGCTGTATCGGGCGGGCGAGCCGGCTGATCGCCTTTTCTTTCTGGTCAGCGGACACGTGCGGCTGGAGCACGAAGCCGACGATCCCTGGAACCTCGAAGACCATTCCGCGATCGGAATCTTGGACGCGGCGCTCGAACGACCGTACTCGCGCACGGCTGTAACGGTGCGAGGCACGCACCTGATCGAAATCGACTTCGCCGACTACCTCGACGTCCTGGAAGACCACTTCGAGTTTGCCAAGCGCGTGCTGTCGATCGGCGCCGAACGCATGGACGACGCGGCGAAACGGCTCGCTCCGCACGGCACCTTCGCGGCGTCGGTGGCGGAGCCCCGCCCCGGGCTTCCTCCGGCGTCGCCGCAACGTCCGTTCGACCGCATGGAGCGGCTGATGGTGCTGCGCGCGACGCCGTTTCTGGAGCGCGCTTCGGTGCAGGTGCTCGCGAGCCTCTCGGGGCTTTCACACGAGCGGCGTTTTCGCGCCGGCGCGCAGATCTTGCACGCGGGCGAGCCCGCGGCCGACTTGGTCTTCTTGGCGTCCGGGCGAGCCGCGGTCCTGCGGGAGCACCCGCGCATCGAAGCGGAGTTTGCCGCCGGTCACCTCTTGGGCGGGCACGCGAGCTTCGGCATGAGCCGTCACGCGTACGACGCCCACGCGCTGACGGACTCGATTGCGCTCGTGATCAACAAGGAAGACTTTTTCGACGTCGCCGAAGATCACTTCGTGCTCGGGAAAGCCGTCTTTGCCTCGATCGCGCTCGAGCGGGAGCGTCTGATGCAACGCATCGCGGCGCTCGAGGCGGACGAGCGCCGGAAAAGCGAGCGGCCGCCGCCGTCGAGGCCGGGGCTTGCGCTCGAACGGGCGGCGGCCGCGCACGGCGCTCATTCCGCCGAGTAGGCGCGGCAGCGCTGGCGCTGCGAGCCGAGACCGTCGATCGCGAGCTCCACCACGTCGCCGGGCCCCAGGAACACCGGCGGTTTCAGTCCCATCCCCACGCCCGGCGGCGTGCCGGTACTGATGAGGTCGCCGGCTTCCAGCGTCATGAACTGCGAAAGGTAGTGAACCAAGAAAGACACGTCGAAAACCATGTTCCCGGTGTTGCCGCTCTGCCGGCGCTCCCCGTTCACGTCGAGGGTGAGCGAGAGCTTTTTCACGTCGCCGGCTTGCTCCGGCGTCACGAGGTAGGGGCCGAGCGGGTTGAACGTGTCGGCGCTCTTGCCCTTGGTCCACTGGCCGCCGCGTTCGAGCTGGAACTCGCGCTCCGAAACGTCATGGCTCACGCAGTACCCGGCGACGTGCGCGGCCGCCGCGTTCACCGAATCGAGGTAGCGGGCGTCCTTGCCGATCACGACGCCGAGCTCGACCTCCCAGTCCGTCTTGCGACTACCGCGCGGTATCACCAGATCGTCGTAGGGACCGACCACGCAATTCGACCCCTTCATGAAGACGATCGGTTCGCCGGGGACGGGCATACCCGACTCCTTGGCGTGATCGAGATAGTTGAGC
>DASWGX010000193.1:0-3479 GCA_036393455.1 Polyangiaceae bacterium | reverse complement strand
GGTGGCAGTCAACTGCCATTGAACGTTCAACGCCGGAATGACCTGCGGAACCTGGTGATCGAGCACGATCCGGATGGTCTCGTTCGGACTACGGAGCACGAGGATTCGCTTCCCGGGGCCGAGACCCGTGCCGTCCAGGGTAAGTCGATTGTTCTCGAGCTGGCTTGCATCGAGATCGCCGAGGGCCGCCGAGCCGTCGCTGTCGAAGAGCGCGACGCGCGCCGGGCTCGCCTGCACGCTGCGCGGCGCGCGGTTGGGCGGCGGCAGGAACCACGTGGTGCTGCGCGACGCGATGAGCTGCGGGTCGGCGCTCGTGAACACGAACTGCCCGACCGACAGGACGATTCCCGGAGCGACCTCGGGGGGTTGGGCCTCGAGCAAGATTACCCGCACCTCGACGAACAAGGACAGGCGCGGCACGTTCTTGTCCTGAGCCGCCCAGAAGTTGACGGTTTCTTCCATCGTGGCGGGGCGCAAGTTCACGCGCAGGACCGTCCCGATGCCTTGCAGGTCCTGGTGCAGAACCTGCACCAGGTCGTCCGCGGGGCTCCGCGTCTTGTCACTGATGATGGGATGATCGTGGACGCCGCGAGCGATGAAGCCGATGAGCCTTTGCTGTTCGACCGCCATTCCGTGCGTCAAGTCCTCGTCCTCGGGCGTGACGACCGTGACGAGGTATTGAAGGATGAGCCCCATGGGCTCGTGGCGAATCGGCACCGATCCGCTTCCGGCCGTCGGCGGCAGGTTCTTGAGATCAGGGCTCTCGAGGACGTGGAACATGTAGACCGAGACGATGCGCTCGCCGGGGCCGGCCGCGTCGGGCGGAGCCCCCGTCACCGTGAAGTCGGCTGAATCGAGGCCATTGGCGACGAGGACGCCCTCGATCAGCGTCTTCAGCGTTTCGGTGACGTGACCGATGTTCGTCAGCATGGCTCAGCGCTGCCTCAGTCCGAAGGTGAGATGCGAAGGGAGCCGCGCCGAGGGCGTCCCGGCCGCAGTGCGCCCGGCGACCCGGCTGGCGCGCGCGCTCACCGGCTGCTGCACGACGACCGGCGGCGGCGCGGGCGGGATGACGCGCACGTCGATGCTTCCGATCGTGAGGCGAGGCGCCAGATCGCGAACGGGCCTTGCCACTGACGGCGCGCGCATTCGGCCGACCGCGCCCTGCGCTTCGGAACGGCGCGGTGCGCGCTCGCGCGGCTCTGCCGTGGACGCTGAACGGGCGCTCGGTTCCCGTGGTCCGTCGGCCACGGCGCCACGATCCTGCTTTGCGTCGGAGCCCATCCACCTCTCCACCTTGCCGAGCGCCTGTTGAAGCGCGCTCGTGAAGTCCTGGCTTCGCGCAGGCGCCGCTTGGGCGGGCGACGCGGCAGCGGGATCCTTAGGGCCGCCCAGCTCGACCTTTTCGGTGGCGGCCTGCCTTGTCCGCGCGTGGTCTTTGGCGTCCACGCTTCGGCCGGGACTCAGCTCGACCTTTTCGGTGGCGGCCTGCCTTGCCCGCCGTGGTGTGGCCAAAAGATCCTCGGTCCGCGGCGCAACGCCGATCTCGAGCTCGGGCTTCGATGGTGCGACGATGGCACGCACGGGCTCCGTGGTTGCCGGCCCCGAGGCGGCGCGCTCGCTCCCTCGCCTTGATGCGTCCTCCGGCGCTTCCGGTGCGGGGCGCGTCGTCTGGGACCGAGCCCGCGTCGGTTCATCGCGCAGAGCCAACGGTGCCGGCAAGGGCGCCTCGGTGGGGCGCGGCGCGGTCCCCGGCGCCGTGGCGGGTTCCGCGCTCGTCGCAGCGTCCACCGCGACGGTTCGAGCAGCCACCGGAGCACTGAATCGCGGTGCGGCCTCTTCCAGAACCGGGCTCACTGGAGGCCGGGACGGAGCCGGCGCCACGGCGAAAGCGTCTTTTCCCGCGCCTTCGCTCGACTCGCTCGTGCCGAGTCTTCCTCGTCTCAGGGGCGCGCCCCACTCCACCATTAGGTTCAACCTCTGGTCGACCCTGGCTAGCGGCGACGCAAGGCGCCCTGTCGGAGCGAGCCCCAGCGTCGGCGCTCCCCCCGCACGGCCTGCGATTCGCCCGAAGTAGCTCATTCGTCCGGCTCCAGCGTTCCGCGCTCGGTTTCGACGAGTTCCACGTGCGTGTGCCGCTCGCCACGCGAAAGCCGCATGATCTCGTCGAAGCTCCAGTGATACGCGCGTGCCAGCGCGTGGACTTCGCGTGCGAGCAAGGGGCGTTCCCGGGCGAGGGCCGCCAGGAAGTAGCGAACGATGTCGAAGTCCGCCTCTTGTTCCACGCCGCAGTGCGCGCAGCGCGCCGGCATCGGAAACGAAATGACGGGTGCGACGGCCTCGAGCGCCTGCTCGAGCCTCTCACGGAGAGCTTCGTCGACCCCGCCGTCGGGGGCGCCGTCGACCAGAGCGCGCCGAAGCAGCTCGTCCGCGCGCCGCGCGGGGGCCATTTCCGCGGCGAGCCGCTCGTCGGCGGTGGTGGGGGGTCGAAAGCGAGTGCCGTCGCGGAGCCGGAAGATGCCGCCCGCTTCCGGTCCGGAGATGCCGAGCGTCCCGTGCGCTTCGTCGGCGTCGTGGTCCAGACTCTCGATCAGTCGCTCGAGCGAGAAGGAGATCTCGAAGGCCTTGCCGCAACCTCCGCATTCGAGCCGGCTTTCGATCAGATCGTCGAAGCAATGGCGGTAAAGGCTTGCGATGGCTCGATCACGGTCCGCCACACTCATGCCCCAGGCTGCCTCGGGCCCGAGCGGCGCGCCGTGGGCGTCCATCAGCAGCCGCTCGATGAGCTGCATGGCGACGCCGGGGCCGGTCATGCTCGCGAGGCGCTCCTCCACTCCGGTAAGCTCACGCAGAAACACCGACCGAATCTCGGGAGCTGTTCTGAGTTTGACTTCGAGCATGACTCACCTCGGACTCGGCCGGCGAAAGGACGAGCGCGCTTCGCGCGCTCCGGAGGGAGCAAGCGGCCGGCGGCCCTGAAGCGACGCCTCCCCCTGGGGCGAAGCCGACCGCCGGCGCGAGGGTACTCGGGCTACTCCTCGGGGGGCACCTGCAGCTCTTCGTCGCGCTCCCAGCCCTCGTTCTGTACGACCACGGACTCGATCATCGTCGCGTTGGCATTGGCGTCGAGCTCGGGTAGGGCCGTGTACTCGGAAACCCACGCGCGGTGCACCTTGTACTTCTTGACGGGGATGGCCTGCAGATTCCGGACTTCGATGACCAGCTCCCGCTTGTAGTTCAAGAGCGAGATCCCGTCGGTGCCTTCGAACTGATGCACGAGGTTGGCCCACTCCTCGAACGCCGGATCGAGCGTCACCCCGCGCTCGAAGGTGATGGCCTCGTACTTGCTCGAACCGGGCGACATGCGAGGGCTGCTCACGTCGCCGCCGTCCCGGTGGCTCACGACCTCCGTCGTTCGCTTGAGGGGGCTTATCTTGCTTACGGCCGCTACCGGGTCGGGCGAGCCCTCGAAGAACAGA
>DASWGX010000192.1:0-7829 GCA_036393455.1 Polyangiaceae bacterium | reverse complement strand
CGCTCACGCAAGACTCGCTTCCGGCTGGCGGCCCTGCCTTGGCCGGACGGGACTTCAACCCGCTGGGTCGCTAACCTGGTTTCTGTCTGGTTGGCTTACATGACTCACCTCCAGGACGAGGCTTGCTTGGCGCACGGAGATAGGACGAGGGAGAAGGGACGCGGGGATGGAGGACTGGGGAATAGGGAGAAAGGTCCGGCACGAATTCGCGACGCGCGGCAGAAGAGGCCCGCAGTCTCGAGCCATCCGCGCGCCGGGATCCGATCGACAGTGCGAGCGTGCCGGCTCCGATTGACGCTCGGAGTTTTCCATGGGCAACTGCCGGGGATGCCGAAGGCTTTCTCCCAGCTGCCGCGGCTCGGCGAGCTCGAGCTTTCGGTCCTCGAACACTTGTGGCGGGTGCTCGACGCCGACGTTCAGGAGGTGCACGCCGCCGTGGGCAAGAAGCGAGGCATCTCGCCCAACACGGTGGGTTCCGCGCTCGAGCGCTTGCACAAGAAAAACTTGCTCGCGCGCGAGAAGGTTTCCCATGCGTACCGCTACCGAGCTGCCCTCGATCGCGAAGCGTTTCGAGCTCGTCGCCTCCTGGAAGCGGCCGGCGGTCTCCGCGCTCTCGGCAAGGGAGGACTGCTCGCCGCGTTCGTCGATCTCGTCGCGGACGCGGACGGCTCTGCGCTGCGTGAGCTCGAGCGCCTGATCCGCCGCAAGCGGGAGGAGTCGGAAGGATGACCTGGTCACTGTTCGTGCTGTGCCTTGCGGCGTTCGCCATGGTCGCGCTGCTGTCCTCGATCGCGACCGGCGCCGTGCTGCCCGGGTTCGACAGGCTCGCTCTCGCGATGACGCCGCGCCGGCGAGCGCGGCTCTGGTTGGCGCTGGCGGCGCTGCCCAGCGCCGCCGCCGCGCTGGCAGTGCTCGTGTCGCTGCTCCCGGCGCTCGGTTTTGGCAGCGACCACTGTCTCGAGCACGGCGCGCACCATCCGCACCTCTGTCCGCATCACGTCGGGGCCGCGCCGGGCATCGTTCTCGTTGCGGTCGCCGTGCTCGCCGTCGCTCGGGCCATGCACGTAGCCTTCGGGTTCGTGCGTGCCCTGCGGCTGAGCTACGCCACGTCTCGCGCCCTGGCCGAAGCCTCCGATCGCCGGAATGGTGTGCTCGTCTTCGCCTCCGAGGAGCCGCAAGCTTTCGTGCTCGGGGCCTTGCGTCCTCGGATTCACGCTTCGCACGGGCTTTTTGCGTTGGACGAGGACGTCGTCGCACCGGTCTTGGCCCACGAGCGCTCCCACGCCCGGTATCGCGATCTCTTGTGGCGAGCCCTCTGTCCGGTGTTCGGGGCCGGTCATCTTCCTTCGGTAGGCTGGGCGCTCGGGGTGCGGCTGGCCGCGGCGCAGGAGATGGCGGCCGATTTCGAAGCCGCCGAGGCGCTCCCCGACGGCCGACTCAAGGTCGCCGAGGCGCTCGTCACTCTGGCCAAACTCCGCACTCCGGCAGCCGGCCTTGCCTTTACGCAGGGTGATATCGAGGCGCGCGTGGTCGCGCTCCTCGAGCCCCGAAGTGTGCACGCCTCCTGGCCGGCGCGCGTTCTCGTCGCGGGCTTTTTGGCGCTGCCCGTGGCTGCCGGTCTCGCACACGACGTCGTTCACCATGGCCTCGAAACGCTGCTCGGCGCGTTGAGCTAGACGAGCAACGATCATGGAGAACCCGAGTTCGTTTGGTTCACGCAAAACTCCGACCATGGCTCGGAGATTTTCCCTGGCAGCCATCGTGGTGCTGCTTGCCGTACCTTGCCGGGCCGGGGCACAGGGCGTGGTGACGGAGGCCGAAGTGATCCGCCTCGCTCGATCGCGGTCTCCCGCGAGCGCGGTGGCGAACGCAACGGTCTCGCTGGCAGACGCGGGTGAACGCAGCGCGGGGCTTCTGCCGAACCCCTCGCTGAGTTGGGCGCGGGAAGCCGTGCTGACGGGTCCGGCGGGCTCGGAAGACGTCGTGAGCGTTACGGTCCCCATCGACGTCACGCGACCGTTCGCCGCGCGCGCGCTCGCCGCGTCCCAGGCGGCTTGGGTGCGGGCCGAGGCGTCGATGGCGCGCAGCGCCGCGGTACTCGATGCGCTGCTCGCCTACTACGACGCCGTGCTCGCCGTGGCGCGCGTGCAGGTGCTCGCGCGGGCCGTGGCCAATCTCGAGGAAGCGGCGCGCGTTCTGGTAGAGCGGGAAGCCGCCGGGAGCGCATCGGGATACGAGAGCACTCGTCTCGCTGTCGCGAGCGAACTGAGCCGGAGCCACCTTGCCGAGGCGCGTGGTGACGCGCAAAGCGTCAAGGCCAGACTCGCGGTGCTGCTCGGCGTGAGTCCCGAGTCCTTGAACGTCGCGGGTTCCCTGTCGCTGGCGTCCGAGTCGCCGGTGTCCGAGGTGCTCGTGCCCGGGTCGCGCGGCATCGGAACCTCCGAGACGGCGCTGACTCGACCCGGCGTGACCCGGCTCGAGTCGCTCAGGTACTCCCGCGCGTCGGAACGCTTCGCTGCCGAGGCGCGGCGTCGCTCGGATTGGGCTTGGCTCCCGACGCTGGAGCTTAGCGGCGGCGTCAAGCACGTCAGTGAGCTCGGAGGCGGTTACGGATACGTCGCCGGCGTATCGCTCCACATCCCGCTGTTCGATCACGGGCAAGCGTTGCGAGCGGAGGCCGAGGCGAGGCGAACGCTGGCATCGGCTCGTACCGAGGCTCTGGCGCGGGGCATCGGCGCCGAGGTTCAGAGTGCCCTCGTCGTCTATCACGCCGCCCGCCAGGAGCTCGCGCGTTTCGAGTCGCGAAGCTCCGGACCGGTGGAGGTGCTGTTGTCGGCGGCGCGAAGCGGCTATCGCGAGGGCGAGCGCAGCATCGTCGAGCTCCTGGACGCGCAGCGCGCGGAGACCGATGTGGCCGAGCGCCGCCTGGCGCTGCTCCACGCCGCGAAGCGCGCCGAAGCTCGCCTGCGCGCGACGGTGGGAGAGCTTCAGTGACGACGGCAACCAAGGCAACGCTCGCAGCGATCTTTGCCGCCGCTGTCTTCCTGTGCGGCTGCGAGGGCTGTCGCTCGCACGAGCATCCGCACGCCGACGGCGCCGGCGACGACCCCGGCCACGCACACGGCGAACGGGGCGATCACGCCGAGGAGCACGGCGATCACGAGCACGGCGACGAGGCCGTCGGCATCACCCGGTTCACGGACAAGCTCGAGCTCTTTGCGGAACACCCGCCCGCCGTCTCCGGTCAAAAGCTCCCCTTTCTCGCTCACCTGACGATCCTCGCGGGTTTCGAGCCGCTCGAGAAGGCGACCGTGACGCTCGTGCTCGAGGGGCCCGAACGTGTCGAGGCGCGCGTCACCGAGCAGCTGCGCCCGGGTATCTTTCGTCCCGTCCTGACCGCGCCCGCGCCCGGGACGTATCGCGGCCGTTTGCTCGTCGCGGGGCCCGGCGTCGAAGACACCATCGCAGGCTTCGAAGTCGTCGTGCATGCGAACGCGGCAGCCGCCAAGCGAGCCGCCGCCCAAGAGCCGGCGGCGCCGCAGACGATCACTTTCCTCAAGGAGCAGCAGTGGCAGGTTCCGTTCGCGACGGCCTTCGCGGAGCAGGGCACCGTGGTGCCCACGGTCGAGGTAGCGGGTGAAGTGACGACGCCGCCGAGCGGGCAAGCCGAGGTGGGCGCCGCGGTCGCGGGCCGGGTCGTTGCGCCCGCGAGCGGACTACCGCGGCCGGGTCAGGTCGTAAAAAAGGGCGCACTCTTGGCAACGATTGCCGCGGCGCCTGCGGCTCCCGAAGACGGTGCGCGCGCCGATCTCGCGGTCGTGGAGGCCGAAGCGCGGCTCCAGGCGGCGCGCGCGCAAGTCGAACGAGCCGAGCGGCTCATCGCCGCTCGCGCCATCTCCCAGCGCGAGGTCGACGAAGCTCGTCGTGAGCTCACGGTGGCCGACGAGGCCGTGCGAGCCGCGCGGCGGGCGCGGGACGTGTTTTCGGGCGCAGCGAGCGGGCGCGGCGCCGGCACCTATCGGGTCACGGCCCCCATCGAAGGGGTCGTCGTGGAGGTGACGGCAACGCAAGGCAAATCGGTGGCGAGCGGCGAGCCCCTCTTGCGGATCGTCAACCTGGATGAGCTCTGGATCCGTGCTCGCGTGCCCGAGCAACAAGCGGCCCTGCTTCGTTCGGACGAAGACGCGGCATTCAAGTTGCCGGATCTGGATACTTGGCTGCCCCTCGACGTGACCGGAGCAGACGCCGCGGCGTCGGTCGTGAACATAGGGCGAACCGTCGATCGCCGCTCGCGCACCGTCGACGTCATCTACGCGCTCCGTGATCCCGACGAACGGCTGCGCGTGGGCGCGATGCTGCGGGTGGCCGTGCCCGCCGGTAAGCGCTGGCAAGGAGTCGTCGTTCCGCGGGAAGCGATACTGGAGGACGACGGGAGATCCATCGTTTACGTCCAGCTCGAGGGCGAGGCCTTCGAGGAACGCGTCGTGCGCGTCGGTCCGCGCGCGGGCTCGCTCGCCGGCATCGAGCGGGGCATCGTCGCGCATGAGCGCGTCGTTGTGCGCGGCGCCAACGTCGTTCGCCTCTCCGCGCGAGCGTCCACGGCGGCGACTCACGGACACGTGCACTGATGCTCGACTTCCTGTTGCGCGCGTCGCTGCAGCGACGTTGGCTGGTGCTCGCCGCGGCCGTCCTCTTGTCGGTTTTCGGCGTGATTCGAGCCGCCGGTATGCCGGTGGACGTCTTCCCGGATCTGACCGCACCGCGGGTCACCATCGTGACCGAGTCCACGGGTATGGCTCCCGAGGAAGTCGAGCGGTTGATCACGTTCCCGATCGAGACCGCCGTGAACGGAGTGGCCGGCGTGCGTCGCGTTCGCTCCGCATCCGCGCCCGGCATCTCGATCGTGTGGGTCGAATTCGACTGGGACACCGAGGGAGCCGTCGCGCGGCAGCGGGTGACCGAACGCTTGCAGGGACTGGCGGCGCTTCCGCCCGAGGCCGAGGCGCCCGTACTCGCCGCGCCGTCCTCGGTGATGGGCGAAATTGCCTTCGTGGCGCTCACCGCGGAGATCGCCGGCCCGCTGGAGCTCAGGCGTGTCGGCGAAGTGGAGGTACGGCGGCGCCTCTTGGCCGTGCGCGGCGTGGCGCAGGTCGTCGCGCTCGGCGGGCTCGAACGCCAGTATCAGGTGCTGGCGGACCCCGAGCGGCTCGAGCGCTACGACCTAATGCTCGAGGAGCTCATCGCCGCCATCGAACAAGGCAACAAGAACGTCCCCGGTGGGTACGTCATCGCTCAGGGGCAAGAGTCCGTCGTGCGTGTCCTCGGCCGCTCCCACAGCGAGGCCGACCTTGCGGACATCACCGTCGCGTTGCGGGGCGGTCATCCGATCCGTGTTCGTGACGTCGCCGACGTTCGGGTCGGTGCGGCGCTCCCTCGAGGCACGGCGAGCTACAACGGCAAGCCCGCGGTCGTCCTCAGCATCGTCAAGCAGCCCGGGGCGGACACGCTCGAAGTGACCGAGCGAGTCGACGCTGCGCTCGACCTGCTCGCGCCGTCCCTGGCAGAACGCCGGATGATGGTGCACCGGGACTTGTTTCGACAGGCCGACTTCATCGAGAAAGCGGTCGCCAACCTGATGGCGGTGCTGCGCGACGGCACGTTGCTCGTCACCGGCGTTCTCCTGCTGTTTCTCTGGAACCTGCGACCGACCGTGATCAGCGTAGTCGCCCTGCCGCTGTCGCTGTTGCTCTCCGTGCTGGTGCTGGATGCGTTCGGGTTCAGTCTCGATACGATGACCCTCGGCGGCCTGGCGATAGCAATCGGCGAGCTCGTCGACGACGCCATCGTCGACGTGGAGAACGTGGTCAGGCGCCTGCGCGAGCGCGAGCGTTTGCCCGCCGCCGAGCGGCAGCCCGTGATGCGCACGGTGTTCGATGCTTCGCGGGAGATCCGGGCGTCGATCGTGAGCGCCACCGCCATTTTGATGCTCGTGTTCTTGCCGCTGCTGTTTCTCGAGGGGCTCGAGGGGCGCCTGCTGACGCCGCTGGCCGTGGCGTACCTGGTCTCTATCGGAAGCTCGCTCTTGGTTGCCGTCACGGTCACGCCGGCGCTGTGCTCGATCTTGCTCGTGAAAGCGAGCAGCGCATCCGGTCGCGAGCCGCCTCTCATGCATCGAATCGGGCGCCTGTACGAACCGACGCTAGCCTTTGCGCTGAAACGCCCGCGGACGGTCCTGGCCGCCAGCGCGCTCGGCGTGGCAGCCGGGGTTTCGGCTCTGAGTCTTGCCGGCCGTTCGTTCCTGCCGGAGTTCAACGAGGGCAGCCTCACGATTGCTGCGGTCACTCTGCCGGGTACGTCGCTCGAGCAAAGCGACGCGCTGGGAGCCCTGGCGGAGCGAGCGCTTTTGGCCGATCCCGCGGTCGTGTCGACCGCGCGGCGCACCGGCCGCGCCGAACGCGACGAGCACGTTCAAGGCGTGGAGGCCTCCGAGATCGACGTGCGCCTGCGCGACGATCCGCGCGAAAAAGAGCAAATCCTCGCCGATGTTCGGCGGCGGCTCTCGAGTGTGCCGGGCTTGGCGTTCACCCTCGGGCAACCCATCTCCCACCGAATCGACCACATGATTTCCGGGCAAAGAGCCGCGCTGTCGATCAAGGTCATCGGCGAAAACCTGAACGAGCTTCGCGCTCAGGCCGAGCGCGTCCGTGCCGCCATCGCCGACGTGCCCGGGCTGGTGGACCTGAGCGTCGAACAAGCCGTCAGCGTGCCCCAGATCGTCGTGCGCGTCGATCCGCTCGCCGCCTCACAGTACGGGTTTTCTCCCGGTCAGGCGGCGCAAGCAGCGGGTACCGCGCTCTGGGGAACCAAGGCCAGCCACGTCTACGAATACGGAACCGTCACTGACGTCGTAGTTCGTTACGCGAGCGCGGCGCGCGCATCCATGGAAACGGTCCAGAGCGCGCGAGTTCCGACGCCGTCGGGAGCCGTCGTGCCCATCTCGGCGTTCACCGAAGTCCGCGCCGATCGCGGACCCAACTACGTCCTTCGCGAGAACGTCGAACGCCGCATCGTGGTGACGGCCAATGTCGCAGACCGCGATCTGCGAAGCCTGTATGAAGACGTTCGTTCTCGCGTCGCCGAGCGCGTGTCACTTCCGGCCAATGTACGGGTCGAGTATGCCGGCCAGTTCGAGCGCGCCGAAGCGGCCGGTTCGAGGCTCTTCCTGCTCGGAGTCGTCGCCGTTCTCGGCATTGCGCTCATCGTGTTCGCGACCCTGCGCAGCGTCCGCCGCGCGGCGATCGTTCTCGTCAACCTCCCGCTGGCTCTGGCGGGCGGCGTGGCAGGCGTCTTCCTCGGCGGCGGAGTGCTGTCGATTGCCAGCATCATCGGGTTCATCACCCTGTTCGGCATCGCCACACGCAACGGCATTCTCCTCGCCACGCGGACGCGGGACCTCGAGCTCCAAGGCGTGGAACGGATCGGCGCCATCGCTCGCAGCGCGCGAGAACGGCTCGCCGCGATCTTGATGACCGCCGTCACGGCCGGGCTCGGTCTTCTGCCCCTGGCCCTTGCCCTGGGCGAGCCGGGCAGCGAGATACAGGCTCCCATGGCGCTCGTCATCCTCACCGGGCTTGCGACGTCGACGGCGCTCAACATGGTCGTCGTGCCGGCGCTGCTCGCGACGTGGGGCGGCGTCACGACCGCGAGCCCACGCGGCTTCCAGCATTGATTGATGATCGGGCCGGATGGGAGATAGGTCGCGGGGATGAAGGTCGCGCAAGGATGAAGGTGCTCGGGGCAGAGGCCTGTGGCCTTGGCGTCGTCATGGG
>DASWGX010000191.1:0-2164 GCA_036393455.1 Polyangiaceae bacterium | reverse complement strand
CGGGCTGACGCCCCAACCAAAACCGACATAACCGGCTCCGACCGAGACCGGACCCGAACCGCGCGCCAGCGCGGCTCCGCTCCCGCCTTGCCCTTAGCCCTTCCCGACACCGCTCCCGCTCCCGCAACCGACACCGTTCCGGCGGCCCCGCTCGCTCCCGCCCGATTTCATGGATCAAGAGTGCTAGGAGCCGAGAAGACCTGGATCCTGCTCGCGGTGTCGCCTAGGCTCACCCCGATGTCCATTGACGACGAGCACGATCTCGAAGGCCTCCGGCGAGTGGGCGCCGCTGTGGCCGCTGCTCGCGACGCCATGGGGGCTGCGGTCGAATCGGGCGTGACCACGGCGGACCTGGACGTTCTGGGCGCCGAGGTGCTCCGAGAGCGGGGTGCCCGCTCGGCGCCCGAGCTCGCCTACGGGTTTCCGGCCGCCACGTGCATCAGCGTGAACGACGCGCTCGCGCACGGGATTCCGTCTGCGCGCGTGCTTCGGGAGGGAGACCTCGTCAACATCGACGTTTCGGCCGAGCTCGACGGGTACTTCGCGGACACCGGCGCGAGCTTCGCGGTCGGCAAGGTGAGCCGCAAGGTCAGCGCCTTGCTTTGGGCGACGCGACGCGCGCTGAAAGAGGCTCTTGCCGAAGCGCGGGCGGGTCGCCCCGTGCGCAACATCGGGCGCGCGGTGGAACGCCGCGCCAAGCGCTCGGGCTTTTACGTGATCAAGAATTTGTGCGGGCACGGCGTCGGCCGCAACATCCACGAAGAGCCGAGCGTGCCGAACACGTTCGATTCGCGCGACCGTAGCCTGCTCAGCGAGGGGCTCGTGATCGCGGTCGAACCCTTCCTCGCGATCAGTGCGGATACGGTGATCGAGGACGACGACGGATGGACGTTGCGCACGCCCGACGGGAGCCTGGGAGCCCAGTTCGAGCACAGCATCGTCGTGACCCGCGGCGAGCCGATCGTCTTGACATGACGAACGCGTGGACCCTTTGGCGTCGCGGTTCGACGACGTTGGCTCCAGTCGTCATTTCCGTGGCTGGCTGCGCCAGCGCTTCTTCGCGGAGCTCCGCCGAAACGGGCGGCGGTGCGGTGCTCGGCGCCGCGACTCGACCGCAGCTTTCGGACCTGGAGGCTGCCGAGCATACGGTGCAAAAGTATCTCGAGAAGTCGGGCGATCTGGCGGGGCTCGTCGCGGACGGCTGGGACCCCACGGGCGGCGTCGGCGAGGTCGCGAGCTTCACGGCGAGGTTCACCGTAGCGAGCGAAGGCGGCAGCCACGCGAGCGTGCAGGCCGCCATCGACGCGGCAGTTTCGGCCGGCGGCGAGCGCGTCTACATCGAGATGGAGGCGGGGACGTACCGCGAGACGGTGTGCGTGCCTCGGAACGCGCCCCCGATCACGCTGTACTCCAGGAGCTCCGACGCCGCCGAAACGGTCATCGTGTTCGACAATTTCTCGGGCAAGGAAAAGCAGGCGGGCGCCCCGGCGAACCTCTGCAACCCGAACACGGACGGCACCACGTTCGGCACCAGCGGCAGCGCCACCTTCGCAGCCTATGCGCCGGATTTCCAGGCCAAGAACCTTACCTTTGCCAACGACACCGACGAGGCGGCGGCCGGCAGCTCCGTTCAAGCCGTCGCCCTGATGACTCAGGCGGACAGGCTCGTGTTCGAGAACGTTCGCGTGCTCGGCAATCAGGATACGCTGCTCGTCAAGACGCCCGACGTCACCACGGTTTGGCGCGCGTACTTCAAGGACTGCTACGTGGAGGGCGACACCGACTTCGTCTTTGGCCGGGGCACGGCCGTGCTCGACGGCTGCACGATTCATTCGCTGACGTCGCGAACGGCGAACGGCGTCGTGGTGGCTCCGAGCACGGACTCGCGAAACCCGTACGGGATTCTCGTCGCGAAGGGAACCTTCACCGCCGACGCCGCGGCGGAGCCGGGAAGCACGCACCTTGGCCGCGCCTGGGACGAAGGGCAGGTCGACGTGCCGACTTACGTCGCGAACGTCGCGAGCGGCGTGTACCCGAACGGCCAGGCCCTAGTCCGCGAGTCGGTGCTCGGCGTGCACGTCCAGGGCACGGCTCCCTGGCGTTCCGCGGCGACGACGTCGCGGCCTCATCGCTCGAGCGATGGCGATTACCCTGCGAACCGGCT
>DASWGX010000190.1:0-3310 GCA_036393455.1 Polyangiaceae bacterium | reverse complement strand
AATCGACTCGACATTGGCACGCAGCGCCGCTGCGATCGCACGCAGCCCTCGGTTCTTTTCAGACGCACCGAGCGCGGCCAACGCTCGGGCGGCGCCTCTGGCTCTTTGTGCTTGCTCGCGGATCGTCAACACTGACCGGCCTTCGGGACGGCACTTCGGAGTCTAACTCAGTCGTCCCCTCGAGGCGACCCGGCGTCGACGCCCGCGTCGTCGCCGGGCTTCGCCGCGTCGCTCGCCGTGCCGGCGTCGTCCTCACCTTCGGCCGCGGCCCCATCGTCCTCGGCCCACTCGCCCCCCTCCTCGGCGATCGCGAAGGGGTCCTGGACCTCGCCCGCATCCCACGGCGTGACCGGCGGCCGCTCGTACTCGGGGGGTGGTCCGGGTGGCAACCCCCGCGCCCCCGAGCAAGCCGCGCCGACGAGTACCGCGCCAACGAGCCCCGCGGCAGCGAGCACCCCGCCCCGAACCCCACCAACCCAGACCCCGACGATCCTCATAGCGCCGTCCCCCGCGGCAAGCGTGGCTCCCGACCCGACGATCCGCCTTCACCCCCCGACGGTGAAGGCTCCTGCTCGAGGTCGCGGGGCGAGGGCGGCAAGAAGTCCGGCTCGGGCACGGGCAACGTCGCGACAGGATGCGGCGCTTCGGCGCCGGCGGCGTTCGGGCCGAGCGCGGACGGCGGCGCCGGGGCGAGCCCGCCGCTCGGCGCGGGCACTGGCCCAGCCACAGGGGGTTCGCGACAGGCCGCGGCCGCGAGAGCCGCTCCGAGGGAGAATCGCCAAACGAGGCGCCGCGCGCGGAAGGCGTTGCCACTCCGTTCGCTGCTCGAGTCCGTCACACCCAACGCTCCTCGTCGACCGCCCTGAGCGTCGCATCGAGACCCCGGCGCGGCGCATAGCCGAGCTCACGTCGCGCGCGCGAATCGTCCACCATGCAGACGTAGCGGATGAAGTCGAGCTCGGGAGCGGGAAACGACGTGAGATGCCAGCGAAACAGTCTTCTTACGCCTGCCCGAGCCAGGCTGGTCGGGACGCTGACGCGCTTGCGGCCGAGCCCTTCGACCGCCTGGGAAAGGGCGATCGGAGGCGGTCCCGCGATGTTGAAGACCCCGCGCGCTCCCTTTCGACACACGAGCTCGATCGCCAGGACTACGTCGTCTTGATGCACGAGCTGGACCATCGGGTCGAAGCCGAGCAGCGTCGGAACCACGGGAAGCCTCAAGTAGTTGCTCGGCGCGTTCCTCACCGTGCCGAGGATGTGACTCGGTCGCAAGATCACCGTTTCGACGTCCGGGCGCTGCCACAAGAAGGACTGTGCCCACATGTCGAGCTCCACCAGATCCCCAATCTCGCTGAACGGCGCGGCTCCCAAGAGCGGCGCCTCTTCGGTCAGGAGCTGTGGGTTGTCCGGGCGCGGGCCGTAGACATTGGCGCTCGACAGGTAAATGAGCTTCTTGACGCCGTAACGTTCTACGAGCTCCGTCAAGCGCCGGAAAGCTTGCACGTTGAACGTGTGGTGCGCCGGATCCTTGTCGCGCAGATTATGGCGCACGCCGAGGTGCACGAGTGTCATGACCCGGTTCTGACGGAATACTTCGTCCACGCGCCGGCTTCTGAGCTCGAGCTCCACGTGTTCGACGTCGCGCGGCCGGCCCGGGAACGGGCGCCGATCGAGCCCGATCACGGGGAAGCGCCGGTGCAGCGCGCGCGCCACACGGCGGCCCAGGTTGCCGCAGATCCCCGTGACCACGACCGTGCCGGCGTGCGCGTCTCGAGCGCCCGAGCTGCTGGAAAGGCTCGCCGGCTGCATCGTCAATAGAACAGGTGGCGGCGGGCGTTCAAACCCTGGTTCACCATGTTTTGAATCGTCTGGCGCACGGTCCAGACTTTGTCGGAAATCGCCCGATCGTCATCGTTCGGATTGCCCGAAAAGCGCAGCGGTTCGCCGAAGTAGAGCCGATACTTGAGCGGCAGGGGCAACTGCCCGCCCGGAATCAAGAGCTGCGGCAGCAACGGAAACGCCGGGATGCCGAGCACCCGCGCGAGACCGGTGAGGTTGCCCAGGCTGACGTACTGCTCCTCGGACCCGATCACCGCGACCGGAACGATGGGCGAGCTGGTTTCGAGCGCCAGGCGCATGAACCCGGTGCCGAATTCCTCCAATTGGTAACGGCGCGTAATGGGCTTGGAGATCCCGCGCACACCCTCCGGAAACGCCAAGAGCACTTCGTCGCGTTCGAGCAGCCGGCGCGCGTTCTCCGGCAGACCGACGACCTGCCCCACCCGGGAAAAGAACGTCGACACGAACGGCAAAGTGCCTGCCCACCTTTCCACCATCGCCCGAACGACGCGCTCGGGCGTCGCGTCGAGGAACAGCGCGCAGCCGATGATGGCGGCGTCGATGGGTACCTGCCCAGCGTGGTTCGCGACGAGCAACATGCGACCGGGCGGCAGGTTCTGGAGACCGTGACATTCGGTGCGAAAGTACACGCGGTGAAAGAAGCTGAGGAGCTTCATCGCTTTCCGTGCGGTCGTGGGGTCGAGACCGAACGGGTCTCCCCCGGTCCGGACGTAGCGCAGTCGCAACCGCTCGACGCGCTCCTCGAAGTCCTCTCCCAACCACTCCGCCGTCACCCGATCCAAGGAGCGGCGAGCTGCGTCCCAGAGCCGTAGCGCAAACGGAAAGGCGCGCGGCGCCAGATCGGTAACTTTGGCCAGCGCGGTGTGACGGTCCATGGCGGGCGACGGGGCTCGCAGGGTGTCCGCTCGCTACCCACGGGTCAAGTCCGGCCAAGGTCCCACGATGACGCGGCTTGACGAGACGCTCGCGCCGGTTCGAGCATGCGCCCGTGCTCGTTCCCCCGCCGCTTCACCCGGGTGCACGCGTGCGCGTCGTGGCGCCTTCGAGCCCGTTCGATCACGCGCTCGTGCGGCGCGGAATTGCCTGGCTCGGCGAGCGCTATCACGTCGAGTTCGACCCGCGCATTTTCGGCGCGCCCGGGCTTCTCGCCGGCAGCGACGAACGACGCCTCTCGGAGCTGAACTCCGCACTCGCGGATCCGGGCCTCGCGGCGGTTGTCGCGGCGCGCGGCGGCTACGGGCTGACGCGGATCGTGCCGGGCATCGACCTAGCCTCGTTGCGGCGTTCGCCCAAGTGGGTCGTCGGATTCTCGGACGTCACGGCACTTCATCTCGAAGTGGCGCGCGCGGGCATCGTGAGCCTGCACGCCCACAATGTGGCCGGGCTCGGCCGCGCATCGGCCGTACGGCGCAAGGAGTGGCTCGATGCCGTGGAAACTCCGAGCGCCCCG
>DASWGX010000189.1:0-9577 GCA_036393455.1 Polyangiaceae bacterium | reverse complement strand
AGGGCTGAGGATCTCGACTACAACGCGCGGGTTCGTGACGGTTTGCCGTTTCGGGTCTTCGGGATCGATGACTGGATCGCCGCAAATCACCGTCACGTCCGGATAGGTCGCGAGCCCGCTCGAGCGAATGCGAACGCGAAGGTCCGAGCTGTACACGCGGCACGGTGAGCCCCGGAGCGCAACGTTCAGCAGCGTGGACACATTGACCGCGAGTGCTGCATGCTCGGGCGTGCCACCGGCCATGGCCCAGACCGCCCCGTTGAGAAACTCGTGGCGCACCCCGGAGTCTCCCTCGAGCCTCAAATAGTCGGCGAAGGTGAAGACATGATGCTCTGGCTGAGCCATGAGCAAGAGCCTATCACGCGCCCCAGGGCAATGCGACGAGGCTGGGTGCGCGGGCGCTATGGCTTTCCGCCTCGAGAAGCGCCAATCAGAACGCAGCGCGCTCTTACACGGTCCCGGAGCGTAAGCCCGAACCGACTGGTCGCGCGGCGCGATAACGCTGGGCATCGACCATTCGCACCTGCCAATGTTGATCGAGTTGATCGGGTTGATCGGGTCAGCCGCAGCGTTCGAATCAGGGTGAACGGCGCGTCTTCACCGCTGCCCGGCGGCGGCGCCTCCGTCGTCACCGGTGCCGCCAACGGCTTTCTGATTCAGTCCGGCACCGGGTCTCTGATCGAGGTGGAGATGCTCGACATCACCGTCCGGCGCAATCCAACGCAGAGCTTGCCCGTCACGTGCATTCGCGTGGACGGCAGCGGCGGAGGAGCCTACCTCGACGCGTCTCGTATTCGCGTCGCGGACTGCAATACGAGCGGGATCTACCTGGGCAGCACCGGCGGCGTCACGTTGCGCGAGTCGCTCATCGAGAACAACGCGAAGAGCGGAATCAGGAACAGCGGTGGCAGCGGGCTGTTGGTCTACAGTTCCCTGATTCAAGGCAACAGTGCCACGAGCGGCGGCAGCAGCGGCTCGGGCGGAGGCGTCTATCAGGTTGGGGAAGGCAACAACAATTTCTACAATACGACCATCACCAGCAACAGCGCGGTCAACGGCGGCGGGCTCTACGTCGCCAACGTCGGCGGCGGATACCTCGACGCTTACAATTGCACGATCGCGTTCAATAGCGCGAGCGCGCGAGGCGGCGGCGTTTACGAGGGCACTACCGGCGGAACGCCGCTTCGCATCATCGACTCCATTCTCGCGAAGAACACGGCGCCGAGCGGGGGGCCGGACACTTGGGGATACGTCGGCTCGTACCGCTCGTTCCACGGGAGCGTGCAGGGCAACACCGGCAGTCACTTTCAGGACATCTATCACCCCACCAACACGCTGGATCCTCTGCTCGGCGCGCTGATGGACATGGGCGGCCGCACGCGGACGCGGCCGTTGCTCGTCGGCAGCCCGGCGTGGGACGCCATCAGCAACAGCGGCACCGAGGGGCAGCGAGATCAGCGCGGCTCGCCTCGCTCCGTCGGCGCGAACGAGGACATGGGCGCCTACGAAGCGGGTCCGTTCGAGACGGAGATCACCACCGTGGCAGCGACCTCGTCGGGAGACTCCTACAGCGTCACCACGTCGAGCGGCTACAGCGGCGGCTCGGGGCGTCACTTCTTCGCGAACGCCACGAACGACCACATCACCTTTGGCGTCGGAGTGCCCGAAACCGGGACGTACAACATCAAGGTGCGCATGCGGAAGCTCAACGCCAACGGCATCTACCAGCTCGCGACGGCCAACTCGCTCGGCGGTACCTATACGAATCGCGGAAGCGCGATGGATACGTACGCCGCCGCCCCGGGCTCCTTCGTCGAATACAATCTCGGCAATGCTAGCTTCACCAGCACCGGGACCAAGTACTTCAGGCTCCGGGCTACCGGGAAGAACGCCGCGAGCGCCGGGTACGACGCCAGCACCGATTACATCAAGCTGACCAAGCAGTAGCCGTCCCGTGCTAAGAGCTCGGGACCATGCAGCAGCGACCACCCGTCGATCCTCCCGATGCTTCGGCTCGCCGTACGGCCGCCGATTTCGATCCCGAGCTCCTCCAGCTCTTCGACGCCTACGTTCACGGCCTCATCGATCGCCGTGGCTTCCTCGAACGCGCCGCCAAGTTCGCGGTCGGTGGAGCCACGGCGCTCGGCCTGCTCACGGCGCTCAACCCTCGGTTTGCCGAGGCGCGGCAAATTGCGCCGAACGACGCACGGCTGAAGAGCGAGTTCGTCGAGCTCGAGTTTCCCGCGGGCTACGGCAAGGTGCGCGGCTACCTCACGCGGCCCAAAAAACACGGCGGCAAGCTGCCCGCGGTGCTCGTGGTGCACGAGAATCGCGGCCTCAATCCGCACATCGAGGACGTGGCGCGGCGCTTGGGGCTCGCGGGTTTCGTCGCGTTCGCTCCGGACGCACTCTTCCCGCTCGGGGGCTACCCCGGGGACGAAGACAAGGCGCGCGAGCTGTTCGCCACGTTGGATCAGCAAAAGACGCGCGCCGGCTTCATCGCCGCGGCGGGTTTCGCGAAGCGCCATCCCGAGGCGAACGGTAGGCTCGGCGTGGTGGGCTTTTGCTACGGGGGCGGCATCGCTCACTTTTTGGCGACCGAGCTCTCGGACCTCGGCGCGGCGGTTCCCTTCTACGGCTCGTCGCCGGCCCCGGAGGCTGCCGCCAACGTCAAGGCGCCGCTGCTCGTACACCTGGCCGAGCACGACGAACGCATCAACAGCGCCTGGCCGGCCTACCAAGCCGCGCTCGAAGCCGCGCCAGCGAACTTCGAAGTTTTTACGTATCCAGGCACGCAGCACGGCTTTCACAACGATACGACCCCGCGCTACGACAAGGCCGCCGCCAAGCTCGCCTGGCAGCGCACGCTCGCGTTGTTCAATCGGACGCTGCGAGCCGAGGACGACGCGGGGGGTACGATGCCGAAGCCGTAGTGGAGCGGCCAACGGCAAAGCGCGGGCTCACGCGGGATGAGACAGGCGCGAAACACCGACTCACCGTACCCAATCGGCGGCGGCACACCGATGAGCGCGCTCGCCTCCGCGTGTCGCTCGAACTCCTCCCGCGGATCTTCCCGCTCGGCAGTGTCCTCGGCCTCCTGAAGCTCGAGCCTGCGCTGCTCGAGTTCGTTGAGAACTTGCCCGCCGGAACACCGGCGAGCTGGTTTCGGGCCGGGGAGCTGCGCCGCCCCAACGAGCGTATCCGTCAGACGCGAACGGAGGCATCCTGTAAGTCCCAGATGCACCGTGCGTTGTCAGGCGACGCCGTAGCTCGCGACGGACGGTTGGAGAATGCCACGAACGACTCCATCACCTTTGGCTGCTACCCCGCGGCGGCACCGCCGTCCTTCCGTCTTCCGGCCACGCGTGTTTCGGATAGCGCCGCATCAGTTCTTTTCTGAGCTTCGGATAGTGGTTCGCCCAGAAGCCGGCGAGATCCTGAGTGACCTGGACGGCGCGCTTGTTCGGCGCGAGCAGGTGGACGGTGAGCGGTACGGTGCCGCGCAGGATGCTCGGTGTTTGGCCGAGCGAGAAGAAGTCTTGCAGGCGCGATTCGATGCAGGGCGGTTGCCCCGGCGGGTAGTGAACGCGAACGGCGCGGCCGCCCGGTAGCGCGACTTTTTCCGGCGTGTGCTCGAAGAGCGCGGCGCGTTCGCGGGGGCCGAGCGCCGCGCTCAGCATTTCCTTGAGATCGGTGCCACGCAGTCGTTCCAATGAGACCGAGGTTTCCGCGGCAAGGTCGATGGCCGTCGCGAAGGCGCCGGCGGAAAGGTCCGGCCAATCGAGCTCCGGCAGATGGCGGCGCAGAAGCTCGAGCCGAACCGCGAGCTCGCCCGCGCGCCCTTCCGGGTCGAAGTAGGCCGCGCCTTTGGCGAGGGCTGCCTTGACCACGAGCCTCCGAGTCTCAGGGCTCGGTTCGGCGACGCCGCGGCTTTCCTCGAGGACGATCGAGCCGCATGCAAGCGCCGAGACGCGTTCGGCGCGCTCGTATTCTTGGTTCCAGAGGATCTCGTCGCGCGACGTCAATCGCTCGGCGTAGTAGTCGAGGAGCCATTCGGCGCGCACTTGGCTCGCGAGGCGGACGCGCGGGCTCGTGCCGGGCCGGGCGGCGGTGTCGTCGACTTCGAGCGCGAGCAAGAGGGGTGCGTCGCGCACGACGCTTCGTTCGGACAGCGTCGCGGTTCTTCCGTTGGCGAGCACGAGCTCGGAGCCGCCGGGTTTGCGGCGTTTGGCGAGTCGATCGAAGAAGCCGGCGAGCAGGCTGATTTCGAGCTCCGTCTCCGGGTCGGCCGGCTCGCGCGCTGCCGTCTCGCTCGGCTCCAGCCGCCGTGCCAGCGCTCGCTCCGTCCCGAGGACGTTCATCGTCGCACCCGGGTCGAGCTCCGCTGCGCGCAGGCGCCGCGGATCGCCGTTCAGGGTTTCGGCTTCGTCGAGGCGATCGCAAAGCTCGACGACATCGGAGCTGCCGCGCGTGACGTCGGCATGTTCGCGCGCGCCGTCGAAGCGCGTGCGGGCGTCGAGGCGGATGTCGCGCTCCGAGAGCAGGGCGACGGCGCGGCAACCGAGGCGCGCGATGCCGCGCTGTCCGGCCTCGACGAGGACTCTGCCGAGCCGTGGGTGCAGCGGCAGAGTGAGCAGGCGCCGTCCAATTTCCGACAGGCCGCCGTGAGCGTCGAAGGCGCCGAGGTCGGCGAGCAGCGCGAGCGCGCGCGCGATGGCGGGGGATGGCGGTGTGTCGAGCCAGCGCAGGCTCGTGGGGTCGGCGATGCCGAGGGCGCGGAGCTCGAGCGCGGTTTCCGCGAGATCGGCGCGGCGTACCTCGGGTTCGTCGAAGGGCGGACGGGTTTCGAAGTCGGCGCGGGTGTAGAGGCGCAGGACTCTGCCCGGTCCGGTGCGGCCGGCGCGACCGGCGCGCTGGGTGGCGGAGGCCTGGCTGATTTTTTCGAGGCGTAGGCGCGAGAGGCCGGTCCACGGCGATTCGCGCGCGATGCGGGCAAGGCCGCTATCGACGACGGCAGCGACGCCCGCCACGGTGACGGAGGATTCCGCGACGTTGGTGCTGAGCACGATCTTCCGCCGTTCGCTCGGCTCGATCGCGCGCGTTTGCTCGGCAAGCGGCAGATCGCCGTGGAGCGGCACGACGGCAAGGCCTTGTTCCGCGCCCCACGGCGCGAGAAGCTCGAGGCAGCGACGGATTTCTCCGGCTCCCGGCAGGAACGCGAGCACGTGACCCTCGCCGCGCTCGCGCACCAGCAGTTTCACCGCGGCGCTGACTTGTTGCACGAGCGGGCGCTCGTCGGGCGCGCGCAGGTATTCGACTTCGACCGGGTAGCGCTTGCCTTCGCTGACGATGCGAGGACAGTCGCCGAGGAAGCGCGCGATGGGTTCGGCGTCGAGAGTGGCGCTCATGACGGCGAGCTCGAGGTCGGGGCGCTCGGTGCGTCGCAATCGGTCGAGCAGGGCGAGGCAGCGATCGCCGGCGAGGTTTCGCTCGTGCATTTCGTCGAGCACGACGGCGCCGATCGATTCGAGCCGCGGATCGGTGGCGAGGCGCCGTGCGAGGACGCCTTCGGTGACGTAGCGGACGCGGGTCGCCCGGCTCGAGCGATCGTCGAAGCGCACGGTGTAGCCGACGGCTTCGCCGACGCGGCAGCCGCGTTCGGCCGCGACGCGCGTGGCGGCGAGGCGAGCCGCAACGCGGCGCGGTTCGGTCACCCAGACCTCGAAACGGCCGCCGCCGCCGCTATTCTCCGCACGCGCTCGAGTCCGCTCCGCGATCGCCCAGGGCACGCGCGTCGTTTTGCCGGCTCCCGGGGGCGCCTCGACGACCACGGCGCCCGCACGCGCGAGCGCGTCGAGGATCGGCTCGAGCACGGCTTCGATGGGTAGCGGGTCCATGCGTGGTCCACAAAAGCTACTATCGTCCGCCCGCCGGTATGGCCCCATTTTTCCCTATGTCCGTGAGCGCCGCCCTTTTCGACATGGACCGCACGCTGGTGAAGAAGGACACCGCGACGCTGTACATGCGCTACCGCCGCGACATCGGGGAGGCGGGCTTTCGCGACGCCGCGCAGGTTGCCTGGTGGGTATTTCAATACTCGCTCGGCATCATCGACGCGCCGCGCGTCGCCGCGCGGGCGCTCGCGGCCTTTCGCGGCATGCCCGAGCACGAGCTCGTGGCGGCGAGCGAGCTCTGGTTCCGGAACTACGTTGTCGAGCACGTTTCCGACCAGGCGCGCGCGGCCGTGCGCCGTTACCAGGACGCGGGCGCGCCGGTCGCCATCGTGACGGGCGCGACGCCTTACGCCGCGGCGCCGCTGGCGCGCGAGCTCGACATCGACGAGGTGATCTGCACTGAGCTCGAGGTCGACGCGGCCGGCAATCTCACCGGTGAGTGGCGCGAGCCGATGTGTTACGGCACCGGAAAAATCGTGCTCGCGGAGCGCTTTGCGCGGCGCGCCGGCTTCGATCTCGAGAGTGCGGCCTTTTATTCGGACAGCATTACCGACCTTCCGCTGCTCGAACGGGTGAAGTCCCCCATCGTCATCAATCCGGATAGACGCCTCCGCCGAGTCGCGACGCGGCGCGGCTGGCCCATCGAGCTCTGGTGAGCCCCGCCAGCGCCGAAACGGAGCGCGCCGCGGCGTAGTCGAACCGGTTGCAAACCAGAAACGATTGTGGCAACGCTCGCGCCGGAGGAACGCATGAACGAGGGAAAGGTTTCCGGGCAACGCACTGCCCGGCGGGCACTGCTCGTCGCGCTCTCGCTTTCGGGGTTCGCGGCGTGCGTGAGGACGCCCGAGAGCAATACGCCGGCGATCGAAGGCAATCGGGTCACGTTCAGCGGTGTTTTCCCCCGGAGCGCGGCCGAGCAGGTCTTCATCGAAGTGCAGCATGCCGGCGGTGCTTGGGAACGCCTGAATCCACCGGCCATCATCGCGGCGGACGGAAACTGGGCTACCACGATCACGGTTCCGAGCGCGGCCTTGCGGGAACCTTGCCAGAGCGCGGCATTCCGCGCCGTCACGGATCGGGGCGCGCAACTGGCCGGGATTGACTCCGAGTGCCTCGCCGCGCTCGGGCCGAGTCCCACGCTGGTAGAACGAATTCGCTGTGGAACGACCACAATCAGCCTGGAAAGCGACATCACGCACACGGGCGACCTCGCCGTCACAGGGCCGGCGGAAGCCGCGGCGCACGCGTGCTTGCGCCGCATCACCGGCAATCTGACGCTTCGGGGCGGCGAATCGGCCGTGATGCCGAACGACGTCGGGCCCGTCTATCCGCGCGACGTCAGGGTTTCACTGCCGCGGCTCGAGGGCGTCGGCGGCAACCTCGTGCTCATCGGCCAGCACGCGGAGCGGATCGAGCTGCCGGTGCTCGTCGAGGTTGGCGGTGATCTGGAGGCAACCCTGCACGCGTTCCCCGTGGAGGATCCCGACGCCGTCATCCGCAGAATCAACGTGACCACCTCGTTCGTCACGCCGCGGCTCGTGACGGTTCGCGGCACGCTCAGGCTCACCAACACCAAGGACGCCTTGGCCAGCCTCGGCTCGGGCCAGTTCCCGTACCGATTCGGGCTCGACTCGATCACTCGGGTGCAGAACCTGGAAGTGACGAATGCGGTGTTCCCGAGCTCCATCGGCGGCGTGGCCGGGCTCACGGTCGTTCCCGGCAATGTCGATGTCGAGTGG
Source organism: Polyangiaceae bacterium (assembly GCA_036393455.1). Classification (GTDB taxonomy): domain Bacteria; phylum Myxococcota_A; class Polyangia; order Polyangiales; family Polyangiaceae; genus DASWGX01. The sequence continues at coordinate 1,884 of DASWGX010000189.1, read as the reverse complement.
GCGCCGGAGGTCATCGCGAACGCGCTCTTGCCGAACGTCACGGCGATCGGCGGCAGTTTGACGATCCTGCCGCACCAGCAGCTGCATCAGCTCTTGGTCGGGCTCGAACGCGTCGGCAGGAACGTGACGATCCGGCCCGCGCCGGAGCAGCTCTGCCTCCTTTTCCGAGACGTCTTGCCGGCCGTCACCAACATCGAAGGCGATCTCAGCATCGAGGATTGCAGCGCCGATACCGAGCAAATCATGCCCTCGCTAGGCCGCGTGGGCGGCACGCTCGCCGTGGTTCGCGGCACGTCGCCGAGAATCGGCCCGCCTTTCGGCACGCTGCGCGCGGGCGGGCTGCTCGTTACGAAAACGGGCGTCGAGCATCTTCCGCTACCGTGGGACGTGCGCCTGGTGAGCCGTCCCGGCGTGCTCGGCGCCCCGAGCGCTACGGTGACGAACAACGGCGCCCTGTGTCAGTGCGAAGTCGATCAGTTCCTCGGCTGCGTGCGGAGTCGAGGCTGGACTGGCACCGCGACGACGAGCGGCAACCTCGCCTGTACGCCGTGTCCGGTTTCGGTGACCTGTCCCATTGCCCCACCTCCACCGTAGCTCGACGTTCTCGCTACTCCTGGCGTTCACGGCGAATCGCGAGAGTCAGCCGCGCCACGTTCCGGAGCACGCTCGGCACCCGCTTGACGAGGTTGATGCTGGGCGGCCGCTTCTCCATCACCCTGACCGGCACTTCCACGATGACGAGCTCGGCGCGGTAGGCGCGAATCACGAGCTCGCTCGCGAAGACGTCGCGTTCGAGCTCACACGCGCGGACTACCGGCAAGAGGCGCTCTCTCACCATCGCCTTGAGGCCGTGGGTGTCCGTGCCGCGAAAGCCGACGAGCACGCGAAGCAGCGTCGTGTACGCGATGCTCGCGACGTGACGGAACGCCGGCCGCTCGTCGCGGGCGCCGCCGATGAGCTTCGAGCCGATGACCATGTCGGTGCCGCCTTCGTGCAGCAGCGTCACGGCCTCGCTCTGAAAATCCACGTCGCAAAGATCGATTTCGTCGCAGAGGACGAAACGGCCGCGCGCCGCAAGAATGCCTTCCTTGAGCGCGCGCCCGTAGTTCGGCTCCGGGACGTGGAGCGTGCGCACCTCCGGGTACTTGTGCGTGAGGTCGGCGGCGACGTCCGGGGTGCGGTCCCGCGAGCCGTTTTCCGCCAGGATGATTTCATGGCGCCAGGCGAGCGGCCGGAGCCGCTCGCGCAGATCCACCACCGCGGCGTGCAGGATGGCTTCCTCGTTGTAGACCGGGATCACGATCGAGACTTCCGGCGCGTCCGCCGCGGGCTCACCCATCGAGTCGCTCCAGGACTCCGAGCGCGGCGTCTTCGCCGAAGGCGAGGGCGTCTTCCATCGACGAATAGTTCCAGTCCCCGTAGCGCCCCGCCGCGACGATGCCGGCGGAGGCGAGGAAGGGTTTGATCACTTCGAGCGCCGGAAAATAGCGGTGGTCGAAGATGACGTACGCGTAGTCGATTCTGCGTAGGCGTGCGAAAGCGATGTCGCCCGCTCGTTCGATGAGGCCGAGCTCGACCAGACCGTCGGTAACGCCCGGCAAGACGCCGTCGAGCGTCTTGGCTCCCCGATCGGCGAGCTCGACGTAGAGGCTTGCCTTGCCCGGCGGCGCCATGGCCGCCGAAAAGTGACTGTAGCAGCCGACGCGGTAGAACGGATACTTGTACTCCGGCACGTAGACCCAGTGCAGGTCCTGGCCACAAGGGCGCGCGAGGGCGACGTCCAGGTAGTCGAGGTGTGTCGAGCGGAGCTCGGACGCCGCAGCCGTCACTTCGGGCGGCGCGTTGCGAAGCAGGCCAACCAAGACGGGGAGCGGAATCGTGCTG